>NZ_DKSQ01000069.1:0-22084 GCF_002472765.1 Empedobacter sp. UBA7252 | reverse complement strand
CATTTTATCTCCATACATCTGTTCAGATTCCATGAAAATTACTGGATCGTTATCACGAATTGCAGATTTTAATAAACCTTTTGCATCATAAGGATTTGAAGGAACAATTACTTTAAGACCTGGTACATTTGCATACCAATTCTCAAAAGCTTGTGAGTGTGTTGCACCTAATTGTCCTGCAGAAGCAGTAGGTCCTCTAAATACAATTGGACAGTTGAATTGTCCTCCTGACATTTGATAAATTTTTGCAGCGTTATTGATAATTTGGTCAATAGACACTAATGAGAAGTTGAATGTCATGTATTCTACGATTGGGCGACATCCCGTCATTGTAGATCCAATTGCGATTCCAGAAAAACCAGCCTCTGCGATTGGCGCATCAATTACACGTTCTGCTCCAAATTCGTCTAACATTCCTTTCGAAGCTTTGTACGCTCCGTTGTATTCTGCTACTTCTTCTCCAATTAAAAATATAGATTCATCGCGACGCATTTCTTCACTCATTGCCTCTGCGATTACTTCTCTAAATGTTTTTATAGCCATTTTATGCGATTTCGTTCTTTATTATATTTTTTCCTAAAGCAAATGTAATAAAAAACTTGCGAATTATTTAAAACGAATTCATTCAATAAAAAATCCCAAAATAATCTAAAGTTATTTTGGGATCGAAAAATAGTTGAAAAAGAATGTAATCTCTGTTTTTAGAACCAGCCTTTGTGACCTTTTACATAAGTTTCATCAAACTCTTCATCAGATTTTGTTAAATACATAATTCCTTCGATTAATCCAATAAGTCCTCCTGCTCCACATGTCACAAGACCAATAATTAATTGAATAACACCTTCTTTAGTGTAGCCTAAATAAAATTTGTGAACTCCTAAAGTTCCTAATACTATCGCTAAAATTCCGGCAATAAGTTTTTTCTCTGATTTGTACGGTTGATTGTTTTCCATAATTTTTAAAGTTTAACTAAATAATTGTTTTTGTTGGTTACAAATTTAATTTGTCCATCTTTCTTAAAAATCACTAGATATAATGATTTTGAATATTGTACAAATAAAATAAATCTGATCTTAATTTAAGGTTAACGATTTAACAATCTACTTTTTATAAAATCAATTGCTTTTCTTTACATTTGCATAAAATGGTGCTCAACGAGTGAGTTAAAAGGGAATTTGGTTCAATTCCAAAACTGTCCCCGCAACTGTAAATTCTAACATACTTTTTGTAAAAGAATAAGTCAGGAAACCTGCCATTGCTAACAAATTAATAGAAAATGTTTTCGGAGGAAAAACAGATTTTAATATGAAAAAACTTTTTCTTTGTTTTAATCTTATCGCTGGAATTGCTTTTGCACAGACGGATACCATCAATTTGAAACCTTTGATTTTGAACGATGCTTTTCTTAAAAATCATTACAAATCTCAAAGTATTATCAAACTTAATGATAGTATTTTAGAGCAAAATCCTAATCAACTGACGCAAGTTTTACAAGAGCAAACGCCAATTTATTTTAAAGAAAATGGACGAGGAATGGTTTCTTCACCTTCGTTTCGAGGAACTTTAGCTTCGCACACAGCCGTAATTTGGAACGGAATTAATGTCAATTCGCAAACAACAGGACAAACGGATTTTAATTTATTTGCAAGTAATTCGTTTGACGGAATTTTAGTGAAACCAGGCGGCGGAAGTATTGCGTATGGAACAGGTTCTATCGGCGGTACAATTCATTTGTTGAATAAATTTGAGTATGACAAAGGTTTACAGCAAAAAATAAATTTAGGATACGGAAGTTACGATACATGGTCGGGAAAATATCAATTGAAATATAGTACAGAAAAATTTAGTTCTTCAATCGATTACGAACGAAATCAATCTGATAATGATTATAAAATTCCGAATCACATGAAGAAGAATTTGAATGGAAAATATTATTTCAATACAATTAATGGAAATTTTGGCTATAAAATTAATCCTGAAAACGAATTGAAACTTTATTCAATGTTCAATTTTGGAAAGCGCGAATTTCCTTTGGTTGACATTGGTTCAACGCCTTCTGGATACGAAAATCAGGATTACCGTTTGATGACAGAATGGAATTTCAATCCAAATGAAAAGTGGCAATCGCAGTTAAAATTGGCATATATCCGAGAAGAAAACAGTTATTTCAACAATATTCACAAATCTTATTCGGACGATTTACAGGTGGATAATTATGTTTTAAAATATTATCTGAATCATCAATTGACTAATAATTTCGAGCTTTCATTTTTATCTGAAGCTAATTATAATCAAGGAAGTGGAAATAATTTGAATAAAAGCGATCAAAACTCAATCAATTTTGCCTTAATCGCGAAGCATAAATTATCAGATGTTTTGGAATACGAAGCGAGTATTCGTCAAGATTTTTCTGATACGTACCAAAATCCATTTATTTATTCATTGGGTTTTAATTTTCGTCCGATTCATTCGTATCAATTGAGAGGAAATGTTTCGAAAAATTTCAGAAATCCAACCTACAATGATTTATTTTGGAAAACTGGTGGAAATCCAGATTTGAAATCAGAATCAGCTTATCAATTTGAACTTGGAAATGATTTTATCAACAAAAATTTAAACATTCAAACCAATATTTTTTATAATAAGTTGAGTGATATGATTCAATGGATTCCGAGTTCGCAAAACACTTCTTATTGGGTTCCTGTGAACATCAACAAAGCTGAAACCTATGGTTTTGAAATAATTGGAAGCTACAAATGGAATGCATTTAGTTTCAATACAACTTATGCATACACCAAAACAAAAGATAAATTTAAAAATAAGGAATTGATGTATTCCCCAAATCATAAATGGACGGCGAGCGCACAATACACTTACAAACGTTTATCTGCTTTTGTACAAAATATTTATACAAGTAAAGTTTTTACCGATTCGGAAGAAGAAAGAACACTTGATGGTTTTTGGCTAACGAATTTAGGTTTAAATTTTACGATTTCACCACTTTATAGCGTTTCTATGAGTGTGAATAATGTGTTTAACCAAGAATATCAAACGCAAGAAAATCGTTGGCAACCCGGCACAAATTATAACATACAAATACAAATAAAATTTTAAAAAACTATGACTAAATTTAAATCAATCGCACTTATAGCCTTGGCAGGAGTATTTTTACAATCTTGTTCAAATGACGATGATGGGCCAAATAATGATCCTGAAAAAGGAAACTACTCGAAAGGAGTTTTTATTTTGAATGAAGGAGGTTTCAATTCAGCTAACGCAGAAATCACTTATTTTGATCCAACAAAAGATGTAAGTACAACAAATCCTATTCAAGAAATTTTCAAGACTGCGAACGCTGGTGCACAATTGGGTTCTGTAGGACAAAGCATGTATTTCAAAGGAAACAAAGCTTATATTGTTCTTAATGTTTCTAATAAAGTAGAAGTTGTAGACAACACAACTTTCAAAAAAATTAGTACAATTCCATCATCAGATAATATGAGCAACCCTCGTTATATCGTTTCTGATGATCAATTTTTGTATATCTCAAACTGGGGAGATCCTAATGTAACGACAGATGATTTTATTGCAAAATACAAAATCAGTGATTTAACATTTGTAGAAAAATATAAAGTAGATGAAGGTCCAGAAAAAATGATTCTTGACAATAACAAACTTTATGTTGCACAAAAAGGTGGCTGGGGAACAGGTAAAACAGTTACAATTATTGACCTTAAAACAAATGATAAAAAAAGTATAAATGTTGGTGATGTTCCGACAGATTTAACAATTCAAAACGGAAATTTATTTGTGCTTTCTCAAGGTGTTAATTGGGGAACTACTACAAAAGGAAAATTGGTTCGTTATAATTTAACTTCAGAAGATAAATTAGAAATGAATTTTCCTGATGGACAACATCCTAATTTCTTAGTTGCGGAGAATAGTAAATTGTATTACATCGTTAATAATTCTGTTTATTCTATGGCTACAAATGCAACAGCTTTGCCTACAAAAGCAGATTACATAACAGGTGCTGATAGTGTATATGGTTTCTATGTAAAAGGTGATACTTTTTATGTTTTAGACGCAAAAGATTACAATTCTAATGGACGATTATTAATTCAGAATGCACAAGGAGGTCTTAAAAATCCAGCAATTACAACTGGAGTTTCACCAAATTCTGTTTACATCAAATAATATTTCCTGAAAAATCAACATAAAAAAATCTGAAGTTTAAACTTCAGATTTTTTTATGTTTTTCATTTTGAAAATTGTTTGTGAATTAAACCCTACAATCGCGAGTAAAATCAAACTATAACCGATCATTTGCATTGGAGAAACGGCTTCTTTGTAATAGAAAATTGCTAAAACAAAATTCATAATTGGATTCAAATAAATTAAAATTCCAACAGTTGAAGAGTCAATTCCTTTTAAAGCAAAATTGTTTAAGAACATTGGAATGATAGTGAACAAAATCACAATCATCATGATACATTGATAGAAAATTGTTTCGGTCGGAATTGGTCCTGAAAAGATGAAAACCAATGGTAACATCAGAATGGCTACAATTAATAATTGTGTCATCAACAAATTGAAACTATCAAAAACATTCAAACTTCTCTGAATAATTATATAGAGTGCAAATGTACACGCTACAATCAAACTATAAACCAAGTCTATAAGATGACCTATAGAAAGAACCAAACATGCTAAAAAACTAATACCAACTGCAATCCATTTTATTTTGGTCAAATGTTCTTTCAGAATAATGAAAGCCAAAACGGTGGTGATAATCGGACAAACCAAGTATGACAGCGACGCAGCTTGCACACTAATATGATTCATCACGATAATAAACATCAACCAATTTGTCATCAAAACCAATGATCCGCCAACAATTAAACTTCCTAATTCTTTCTGTTTCTTTTTATCAAATGATTTAAACAAATCAAAATCAGCTTTCATCTTATTGCGTCGAAATCCAACATTAATGACCACTAAAAAGAAAACGGAAACGTACAATCTAAAAAATAGAATATCCAAAGGTGGATAACCAGCGATTGGTTTCAATCCGAAACTGAAAAATCCCCACATAAAGTAGGTTATAATGGCTGCTATGATATATTTTGATTGATTCATAAAAGAGGCGTCAATTTGTACAAATGTATCGAATATCCAATTTGGAAATGATTATTTTTGCTTTAAATTTTATAGAAATGGAAAATCTTTTTACAGATGAATATTTTATGCGAATCGCCTTTAATGAAGCGATTACAGCTTTCGAGCGAGACGAAATTCCAGTTGGAGCTGTGATTGTTTGTAACAACAAAATTATTGCAAAAGCGCATAATTTAACCGAAACGTTGACTGATGTTACAGCGCACGCTGAAATGCAAGCTATTACGTCAGCAGCAAATTATTTGGGTGGAAAATACTTACAAGATTGTACATTGTATGTAACCTTAGAACCTTGTGTAATGTGCGGCGGGGCATTGTATTGGAGCCAAATCTCGAAAGTGGTTTATGGTGCTTCGGATGAAAAACGTGGTTTTAAAGCAAAAATTGGCGAGTTACATCCAAAAACTGAAATTGTTTCGGGAATTATGGAAGATGAATGTGGTCTATTAATGAAAGAATTTTTTCAACGCAAGCGTTAAATCGATTTCAAAATCGATAAAACTTCGTCATAATTTTCTATAAAAGCCATGTGTCCTCCATCAAATTTATACAAATGAATATTAGGTAAATCTGGAATTAAGGTTAAAAATAATTCAGGATTAACTGTTTCATCATTCATTCCAACAATGATATAAATTCCACCTTTAAAATCATACAAAATCGACGAACGATCTGGACGCTCTCGCATTCCTTTCAAAGCTGCACAAACGCCTTCGATTGGAGTTTCTAAAGCAATTTCTTTTACAAATTTCAACTCATCTTTGAATTGATCACGATGATGCGCCGCAAATAAAGCTGGCATACTAAAACTCACCAAAGCATTGAAATTTTTACGAGCAGTTTCACACGCTTTCAAACGTTGATTTTTCTTCGCTTCATCATCTGGCAAAGTCGAAGAGTTGATTAAAACAATATTTTCTACACGCTCTGGAAAAAGTTCAGCCAACGCACAAGCCACATAACCACCCATCGAATGCCCAATAAAAGTTGCTTTTTCTAGATTTAATTCATCCAAAACTATAATCACTTTTTCAGCCATTTCTTCCATCGTATTCACCTCTTGCGAATTTTCAGAATTTCCATGCCCAGGTAAATCAATTGTAATAATTTGCACTTCTTTCTCAAGATTTTTTCGTAAATTATTCCAAATTAAATGACTCTCTAAGAAACCGTGTAAAAACACCAAGGGTTTACCGTTTCCTGTATTTTCGTAAAACAACATATAGTTTGGTTCAGAATTTGTAATTAACTAATGCACAAATTTACAATAATGAAAAAATATAGTCCCATAATAATACTATCAATAGCTATTGGTGCTATTATCATTTATTGTATGACAAGTAATCAAACAATATCAATAGGAGAAACGACTCAAAAAGTAGTCAAAAAAGATTCTTCTTTTCAAGAAATTGCTTTTGCTTCTCCAAAGACTATGAATAATTCTGAATTGAAATTAATTCATGGAAAAGGCGAATTTGAGATTGAAAAAGAAGCGAAAGAACAACAAACTTTTAGTTTTAGGAATGATTCTTCTTCCTCTGTTTTTATTCAAATTATTCCTCAAAATAAACTCGGAAACATCAGAATTAATCAACTTATCTCTCCAAATAACGAGAAAGATGGTCCTTTTGGACAAGAAATCAATTATGATTTAACCGAAAAAGGCTTGTATCAAATCCGAATTGGCGAAAGTTTGATGCAAGGAGATACATTTGAAGGAAAATATACCTTGAAATTGCAGTTAAAATAGTTACTTTTACAACAGAATTTTTCTGTTATGAAATGGACTTTTATCGCTTTTATTACATTGATTACGCTTTATAGTTGCGAAGACAAATCTACGCCAACCATTTATCCAAGCAAGATTGGAGTTGATTCTGCGTACAAAGATTTGGTAAAAAAAGATAAACCAACAACAGAAGATGTAATGAAAGAAGAAGTCGTGAAAACAACTTCACATCAGAAAAAAGTTACTGCAAAACCTCAACAAAAAATTGTGTCTAACATAGATAAAATTGTTCCTTTAAGTGCTAATAATACTACCGAAAATCTTGAAGTAAGTTATGCTAAAGCTAAAGCAGAACCTAATAAAATAGCAGGACAAACAAATACTTTTACCTTTAATGCAGATTCTGCTAAAAAAGTTTGGATCAAAATTTCTGCTCAAGATTCTACAGCGAATATTAGAATTAATCACATCAAAGGACCTGCGGATTCTATAAAAGGTGGTCCTTTTGGCAAAGAAACCATTTTCGAATTGCCTGCGCGTGGCGTGTATCAATTCTCGATTTCGGAGAAACCAACAAACTCAAAACCATACGCTGGGAAATATAAAGTGGAATTGAAATTATTGTGGAAATAAATCTATTTGTAATAGATTTTGTAGTTAAGTGAATGATTTTTCAGAATATCTTGTTTAATCATTTCACCATTAATTTCATAATATAAATCAACTGGTTGTTTCGTATTTATCAAATCAAAATAACCATTTCCTTCGGGGCAAAAAGGATTTTCGTAGGAAGTTTCTAATCCAATGAAATAATTTTTCACCTCTAAAGGGTTAAGTTCTAAATGAATCGGAAAAATATATTTTCCTTGATAATCTTTATTTACTTCAAACCATTTTTCGTCGATCAAACTTTGTTTATCATCAATCGATTTTAGAATTATAGGTTTGAAATAATAATATTCGTTGCAATAATTTTTCTTCTTCACTTTTGATTCAAACAAAATTTCGATGGCGACAATTTCAATATCTTGCTCGTTTGGAAGCAATAAATTCGAAAATATTTTAAGTCCGAAACTTGTGTTATCCGTTAATCTTTCAACTTTCTTAAATTTTGGACGAAATTGTTTGTAATTGGAATAATTCATTACCTCAACTTGATTGAGATTAATCGTATCCAACTTTTGAGCAAAACTTAACGTGGAAATTAAAAAGATAATTAGAAATTTCATCAACTTCTTTGTTTCAAAATATCTTTCAATTCTTTTAGCTCAGAAAGAATTTCATTGTTCTGAGCTTCTAACTCCTTTATTCGTTCAGTATTTTTAAAAGCATTATCAAAACGCTTAAAAAATAATCGAATAAAAAATAAAATAAATATTGAAACTACTATTAATGCTATATTGTCCATTCTTTAAAAGTATAAAAAAACGACTCAATACTGAGCCGTTCTTAAATTATTTTTATTTTGAGAAGAATTAAATCAAATTCAAAACTTGTTCTAAATCTTCTAATAAATCGTCGATGTCTTCGATACCAACAGACAAACGAATTAAATCATCTGTAATACCAATTTCAGCACGTTTCTCAGCAGGAATAGACGCATGTGTCATCGTAGCTGGGTGATTTGCTAATGATTCAACACCACCTAAAGACTCAGCCAAAGTGAAAACTTTTAAGTTTTCTAAAATTTTGAAAGCATCTTCTTTCTTCCCAGAAGTCAACGTAAACGTTACCATTCCTCCGAAATCTTTCATTTGTTTTTTCGCAATTTCGTGTTGTGGATGATTTTCTAAACCTGGATAATACGTGTGCGCAACTTTTGGATGAGCCTCTAAAAATTGTGCGATCTTCATTCCGTTTGAACAGTGACGATCCATACGAACAGCCAAAGTTTTGATTCCACGTAAAACTAAGTAAGAATCTTGTGGTCCTAAAATTCCTCCTGTTGCAAATAAATTGAAGTGAACATCAGTTGCCAATTGCTCCGAATTAACCACAATTGCTCCAGCAACTAAATCTGAGTGACCTCCTAAATATTTCGTAGCCGAATGCATTACGATATCTGCTCCCAACTCAATTGGACGTTGTAAATATGGTGAAGCAAATGTATTATCAACAGCAACTAAAATATCTGCTTTTTTTGATTTTACAGCATCATTTACAGCTTTGATGTCAACCACTTTCATCAATGGATTTGTAGGCGTTTCAACCCAAACCATTTTTGTGTTTTCATTGATTAAAGCGACAACAGCCTCAACATTTGTCATATCTACGAAATGGAATTTCAAACCAAATTTTTCATAAACACGTGTAAACAAACGGTAAGAACCTCCGTATAAATCGTCCATCGCGATGATTTCATCACCAGGTTTGAACAATTTTAATACACCATCGATTGCAGCTAAGCCAGAACCAAATGCAAAACCTGCAACTCCACCTTCGATAGATGCTAATGCATTTTCTAAAGCTGTTCTTGTTGGATTTGCGCCACGAGAATATTCGTATCCTTTGTAATCTCCTGGTGATCTTTGAGCGAATGTTGATGTTTGGTAAATTGGAGTCATTACGGCTCCTGTTGAAGGGTCATGTTGTTGACCTCCATGTATCGCTTTTGTATTGAATTTCATTGTAAATGCTTTTAACTATAGCAAATATATGGAGTTTTATTTATTCTTTGTTTTAAAGATTTGTTAGAATTTATTTCGGGAGATTAACTAAACAATTCGTGTAAAACTTGTAATGATTTTGGCTTCTTGAAATTATTGGTATGAATTTGATAATACTTCACTAGAATTTCGAGTAAGAGAGAACGTTGTGATTGATTGAATGTATTTTTAGAATCTTCAGAAAAGTGTAATTCTAACAATTTTTTGAACAAAACAGTTTCATCTGCTTTCAACATATTGATGGATGAATTCGAATTCGTAAAAAAACCATTTTCTAAATCAAATAGATTTCCGTCAGTTTCTAAATTTGGATAAAAACCAAGAAAATGAGATAATTGAATCAAAAAAATCAAATGAAAATCTGCAAAATCGTCTTTCTTTTGATCAAATTCTTTTAGCGAATGTTCGATGTAAAAGTATAATTCAGGATTATCAGCTTCTTCTTTCAACACTAAATTTAAGATTTCAGCTAAGAAAAAAACAATCGCCGATTTGATGGGATGAAAATGCAACGATTCGTAATAATACGACGTTTGCACTGATTTTAAGAAAACCAATTGTTGCTCATTTGATTTCGGTTGAAAACTCAAATCTATTTCTGCTAGCGGAAAATACAACGAAGTATTTCGCTTTTTTTTGGAGAAAACTCCTTTTGCTATAAATGATTTTAAGCCAAAATCTTGTGTATAACAACGAATAATTAAACTCGTGTCACCATATTTTAAGCTTGAAAGTACAATGGCTTTGGTTTCTAAAATTTTCATTAACGGACAACTGCAATTTTCAATGTTTTGGTTTCTGTACCATCTGCATTTGTCATCAAAACTAAGTAAATTCCAGAAGCTACTGGCTTTCCTTTTGCATTATTTGTATTCCATTCTACAATTCCTCCTTCGGCTTTTTTCTCAAAAAGTAAATTTCCAACAATATCTGTAATCTTAACCAACGCACGATTTGGAAGATTTTTTATCGTAACATTACCTTTATATTCTGGTCGATAAGGATTTGGATACGCAATTGCATTGTTAAAATTATTCGCTTCTGTCGACACATCTCCATTATACGAAACCACACCTTTTTCTGTTGCAAAATATACTTTTCCTGTCGATTCATCAATCGAAACATCGTACACAACATCCGAAGGTAAAGGTGAATTTTTAGACGTAAAATGTAATTTCGTCGTTTCTCCACTATCCGAAACATAATAAACTCCTGCCCCATTTGTTGCAATCCATTTATTATTTGCGTTATCTACTTTTATAGCGTAAATCCCAACATCAGTTAACAACGCTTCCGGAATTCCATCTTGAATAATAACAATAGGCTCGGCAATTATATTATTAGAACTTACAGCATTATCAGCTCCGTATAAAACGACTAAACCTTGCCCTGTTCCGATCCAAAGATTTCCACTTTTATCAAGTGAAACTGTATGTACATCATCACTTGGTAAGTCTCCATTTGCAACTTTTATATTTACAATCTCTTTAAAATTTGAGTTATCCACAACAGAGATTCCACCATAACGTGCATTAGAAAAAAAAGTATATTGGCTACCTGCTATAGGTTTTACAGCAGTAGAAGCTATATTTTTTTCAGATCCAATAATTTCCCAAGAAGTATTTCCATTCTTTCTTCTTGCATAATAATTAAATTTTGAATCAGGATATCCAGCACCTGCCGCTTTATCTACAGGAAAAGAAGCTGCAACATATAGATTTCCTAAAAGATCGTAATTAAGACCTGCTATTCTTGAACTAGAAAAATCATTTTTTTGTAAAATTATTTTTGGCTCATCGTTATCTGCTAAATTAAACTCTAACACATCTCGTCGTCCATCTACATCTCTATCATAATAATTATAAGATCCTACTACAAATTTATTATCATCTAATGGATTCACTTCTACTTGTACTATATCTTTTGCTTTAATTTTTGAGAAAGAAAAATGTTTCCAATTTTTACTATCGTAATATGAAAAACCATCTACATTTTCAGCTGGAGTATTATAAACATCTCCCATTCCTCCTGGTGCAATCCAGACTTTACTTTTAGCTGTTGATACAGACCAAGCTTTATTATTGAAAGGTCCATCGGGATAAAATTCTTTATGATTAGATAAATTAATAATTCCATGATTTACAGATCCTCCAAAATAAATATTGTTAATAAAAATTCCTGTGTTGAAGTTTATAACATTTCCATCTTGATCATTTTTAGAATAATGTACACCACTCAAATCAGAAACTTGATTGTTTTGAGTAACAATTAATTGTCCATTAGATGATTTTAAATTAAGAATTGTATTATAAGAACCCACTGAAGAGCCATTTAAAGTTTTCAATTCATTGTTTACCGAATAATAAATCTCATTTTCAAATAATTCTATATTGGTAACATTTTGACCAACAATTTCTTCTTTCCAAATTTTTCTATTTGTAAAATCTGGATTATTCAAATTCTTATCCGATAATTCGCTCGAATAGATTCCTTTATCTGTTGCAATATAAAGAGTTGTCCCGTTAATTGTTGCATCATTTACAACAGCTGTATTTGTACGTGTTGTCTCTTTAAATTCTTCCTGTTTTAAGTCGAAAGAAACAATTCCAAAAGCTCCAGAAATAAACGCAATGCCATCATTTATAAAAATATGATTGACTTTTTTATCACCCGAAAAACCATTCCATTTGATATCCAAAACCATTGTCGATTCTCCAGATTTCAATAAATCTAAACCTCCATTTTCATACCCAACTAAAAACGAATCCGAATCTTTATCATAAGCCATTGCAGAAACCCCAACATTGTTCAAAAAATTGGTTTTATTTAGTTTAATCCAATCACTTGTTGGATTTAGAGGATTGAACAAGAAAATTCCGTTTTCAGTTCCACAATAAATCACACCATTTACTTCTTCCAACAATTTCACATTATTGTAAGAAAAAAGATCAGTCCAACGCACTTTATCATTTTGAGCGTTTAAACTTGTGAAAATCATGGTGATGAAAATGAACAATTTTGTCTTCATAATGCACAAAAATACTGTAATTTATAACAAAATAACTTGCTAAAAATTGTATTGCTTGTTACAATAAATCATAAAATTTACCTGGAAGAGTAGAAATTATTTGTTTCAATTCTAAATCTAATAAAACTGGCATCAATTCGTAGGATTTCAAATTTAAGTCAAAAGACATTTTATCAATATGTTGTTTTCCATTGGTTTTGAGATAATTTACAATTAAATTTTCATCATTAGAAAACTCAATAAACAAATCTATTTGTTTTGGTTTCTTCTTCGAATTGAAGTTAAAATAATCAATAATATCTTTCGAATTTTCGACCAAATAAGCCTGATGAGATTTTATCAAATAATTACACCCAATACTCAACGCATCCGTTGATTTCCCTGGCAAAGCAAACACTTCTCGATTATATTCATTTGCAAATTTTGCAGTCACCAAACTTCCACCTTTAAAAGCAGATTCTACCACAATTGTAACATCTGATAAGCCTGCAATAATCCGATTTCGTTGCAAAAAAGCTTCAGGTGTAGCAATTTTAAAACTTGGTTGCTCCGTTATCCAACCTCCTTTTTGTAAAATTTCAATCGCAATTTTTTTGTGAGTAGCAGGATAAATTCGTTCAAAATTTGTTCCCATTACCGACCATGTTGCAACATTATTTTTGAGCGCATTTGTATGTGCTTCTATATCGCAACCGTACGCTAATCCACTAACAATTGTAACATCAAAATCTGCTAAACCTTCGATTAATTCAGTAATAAAATTTCGTCCATAATTAGTCATTTTTCGCGTACCAACAATCGAAATCTTTTTGTTATTGAATTGATTAAATTCTAAACTTCCTTTACAAAAAATCACCAAAGGTGCATCAATACATTCTTTTAAGAATTGTGGATAAGCTTCATCATAAAAAGTTAAAATATTGATTTGATTATTTTTACAATATTCTATTTCGTTAAAAGCTAAATCTAACCATTTTTTATTCCCAAAATCTTTGCTTATTTGCTGTCCAATTCCCGAAATTTGCAGCAAATCTTTTGGTTTACAATTCCAAGCAGCCTGTGCTGAACCAAAAAATTGAATAATTTTTCGAGCTGTGATATCGCCAATTCCTTTCTGAAAAGAAAGTGCTAAAATATATGGTAAATCGGTTTGCATTTTGTTAAATTACTAATATTAAACCAACTAAGCAGAATTTTAAGTATTTATTTTTTGCTAAATCTAAAAAAAATGTTAATTTCGTAGTATGAGGTTAGAAGAGCATATTAGTCAATTATTATTTCAGCACGATTGTGTAATCGTTCCAAACTTTGGAGCGTTTATCTCAAACAATGCTAATGTGGCGTTTGACGAGCAAACAAACACATTTATTCCACCAAGAAAAGAGCTTTCTTTCAATACAACTTTAACAAAAAGTGATGGTGTTTTGGTGAATAAAATTGTAGAAGATGAGCCAATGTCTTTTGAAAATGCGCAAACATTTTTGAATGAACAAGTTTATTTTTGGCAAGAACATTTGAAAAATGGAAAAGTTTTAACCTTACAAAATATCGGATCATTACAATTTAATGACACTGGAAAAATTGACTTCAAACCAGAAAATGCTCAAAATTATTTCATCGCCGCTTATGGTCTTTCAAATTTACAAGCCAATTACATTTTAGATTCGTCTAAAACTAAAACCTCTAACAAACACATGTCAAAATTTTTAGCCGCAGCCTCATTAATTCCCATTATTGTTGGTGGCTTCCTATATTTTAATACGCCGCAACCCGTACAAGAATTCGTAACAGAACAATGGAGCGGTTTGGTTTTACCAATGATTGGTAAAGATGACGCAACCAAAACTGAAAAACCTACAGTGCAATACGATGTGTATAATATGCCGCAAACGATTGCTGAGCCTTCTTTAGTTGAATATCAGATTGCCGAAACGGTAACGAAAACAGATACAATTGAAACGCCTAAAAAAGTTGAAATTACAGTTGTAAAGGAAACGAAACTGAATGAAACTGAAAAGGAGATTACGGCAATTGTAAAGGAAAAGCCTTCGACAAAAGAAATTGTAAAAACAGAAACAAAAAAATTAACGAAAGTTGAAGCTCCTAAAACAGCTGAAAAGAAAGTTGAGGACAAAAAAGAAGTTGCAACTAAAACAACTTCAAAATCTAACAATAAAAAATATCAAGTAATTGCGGCTTCGCTTAAACGTCAAGAAGATGCTGATCGTTTGGTTGGAGAATTGAAAAAACAAGGTTACAAAGATGCAGGAGTTTCTTATGTAAAAGGTCGCTATTATTATGTTACATATAGCAGCTTCAATAACATAGAAGACGCGCAAAAATATATGAATGATGTGAATAAAAAGTCTCCTGGAACTTGGGTTAGAACTGAAAATTAAATCATTTTTTAATACAATATAAATCGAAATAAGCTGCCCAAAAGGCAGCTTATTTCTTTGTTAGAATGAATATGAAAACTACTTCCAGCCACCACCTAAACTTTTGTATATAGCGACAACTGTACTTAATTGTTTTTCTTTTGTTTCGATTAATTCCATTTTTGCATCCAATAAATCACGTTGAGTTGTTAACACTTCTAGATAATCTGCACGATTATTTTTGAACAACTGATTCGCAATATCAATAGATTCTACAAGTGCTTTCGCCTGTTTATCTTTGTACGAATAACTTTGCTCTAAGTTATTAATCTTCGACATTTGATTTGACACTTCTAAATAAGCATTTAAAATCGTTTTATCATATTCGTACAACGCTTGTATTTGATGAGCATTTGCTGTATTAAACTCCGCTTTTATCGCACTTTTATTGATTAAAGGCGCAGCTAATTCTCCAGCCAACGAATATAAAATAGACTCTGGCATTTTTACCAAATAAGATGGTTTGAACGCATTTAGTCCTAAAGCCGCAGAAATATTAAGTGACGGATAAAACTCTGCACGAGCCACTTTCACATCTAAAGCAGAAGCTTTTAAATCTAATTCTGCTTGTTTGATATCAGGACGATTTGATAATAATTCAGAAGGAATTCCTGCATGTACTGTTTGTGGAATCAAATCCATAAATGACGAACCATCACGTTTTATCTTTTGCGGATATCTTCCCAATAAAGCATTAATCCTATTCTCGGTTTCCGTAATATCTTGTTTAATATTAAACTCTTCGCTTTCTGATTTTAATAATTCTGCTTCAAATTTCTTCACCGCTAATTCAGTTTCACGCGCTGCTTCCTTTTGAATTTTAACTACACGAAGTGATTCTTTCTGTAACTCAATATTTCGATGAATTAACTCCAATTGACTATCTAAAGACAATAATTCATAATAAGACGATGCGATCTCTGAAATTAAATTTGTCAAAACAAAATTCTTTCCTTCTACCGTTGATATATATCGCGCAATCGAAGCATCTTTCGAATTACGTAATTTTTTCCAAATATCAACTTCCCAATCAGCGCTCAATCCAATCGCATAATCCATCAAAGGATCAGGCATTTCTTTCCCGGGTTTTATCTCAGTCGAAGCATCACCAGCACCTTGACTTGTATAACGACCAACTTTCTCAACTCCAATTCCTGCATTTGCTGAAACATTTGGCGATAATTTTCCGTTTTTGTACAACACTTCATTTTTAGAAATCTCAATTTCTTGAAGTGTAATCATCAATTCTTGGTTATTTTTTAACGCTTCTTCAATCAAAACGACCAAATTTGGATCAGTAAAAAATTGTTTCCAAGGCGTCAACCCAGAACTTGGTGCATCATCATTTTGCACATTTTGATAAGCTTCTGGAATTTTTGGTGCTTGATGATTTTCAATCTCTTTGCTTACCGCAGGAGTTTTACAGCTCCAAATCATCGGTCCAAAAAGACTTATTGCAATTATATTTTTTAAACTATTTTTATTCATCTTCCGTGATTTCTTCTGTTAAAGGATTTTCATCTTCATATTTCACCAATTGCATTTTATCCGCCAAAGCGCCAAACGCAACATATAAACCGGGTACAATAAACAACCCGAAAATAGTTCCGAACAACATTGCGCCTGCAGCAGCAGTACCAATTGTTCTATTTCCTACTGCTCCCGGACCAGAAGCAATAACCAACGGAATAAGACCTGCAATAAACGCAAATGATGTCATCAAAATTGGACGGAAACGAACACCCGCACCTTCAATCGCTGATTTTACAATTGATAAACCTTCGTTATGTTTTTGTACTGCAAACTCAATAATCAACACCGCATTTTTACCGAGAAGTCCAATCAACATCACCATTGCAACTTGTGCATAAATATTATTTTCTAATCCTAATAATTTCAAGAAGAAAAATGCTCCGAAAATCCCTGTTGGTAGTGAAATGATAACTGGTAAAGGCAAAATAAAACTTTCGTATTGTGCTGCTAAAATCATGTAAACGAAAATTAAACAAATGGCGAAAATAATCACCGCTTCATTTCCACGAGAAACCTCATCTTTCGAGATTCCTGCCCAATCAATTCCAAAGCCGCGAGGCAATGTATTTTTAGCTACTTCATTAATCGCTGCAATCGCTTGTCCACTACTATAACCTGGTGCTGGCGTACCACTAATTTCTGCTGCATTATACATATTGTGACGCGTAATTTCTGATAATCCATATACTTTTTCAATTTTCATGAAAGCTGAATATGGAACCATTTCACCTTGATCATTTTTCACATACAATTTCAATAAATCTTCTGGTAACGCACGATATTCTGGCGAAGCTTGTACCATCACTTTATAAGGTCGGTCAAATTTGATGAAACTTGTTTCGTAATTAGAACCAACTAATGTTGATAAATTATCCATCGCATTTTCGATCGAAACTCCTTTTTGTTCGGCAATATCATTGTCAATTTTCAAGACATATTGAGGGAAAGAAGCACTATAAAATGTAAATACAGAACTCAATTCTGGACGACGAGTTAATTCTTTTACAAAATCACGGCTCACTTCTTCCATTTTATGATAATCTCCACTACCCGCTTTATCTAACAATCTCAACTCGAAACCTCCTGCAGCACCATATCCAGGAACAGATGGTGGTTGAAAATATTCGATATTTGCACCATTAATATTCCCAGTTTTTTCTTCTAATTCTTTGATGATTTCTTCAGCAGATTTAGAACGTTCGTCCCAACTTTTCAAGTTAATCAAACAAGTTCCAGAGTTTGCTCCTGTTCCTTCTGTCAAAATCTCATAACCAGCCAAAGATGAAACTGATGAAACGCCATCAATTCCTTCCGCTATTTTTTGTAATTTTTGAGAAACTTCATTTGTTCTTTCTAACGTAGAACCTGAAGGTGTTTGAATAATCGCATAAAACATTCCTTGATCTTCGTTTGGAATAAATCCAGAAGGCAAACTATTATTCAAAAAGAAAACTCCAGCACAAAATGCTAGTAAAAATCCGAATGTAACAGTGCGTTTGTTAACTGTTTTGGTTAAAACTTTTTCATATTTAAAAGATCCTTTGTTGAACAAATTATTAAACTTCAACAAAAATTTATTTAGCATCGTTTTCTTTCTTGGTTGATTATGATTATTTTTCAAAATCATTGCACACAAAGCTGGTGTAAGCGTTAAGGCAACAATTCCTGATAAAATAATTGATGTCGCCATCGTAATCGAAAATTGACGATAAAAAATACCAACAGGGCCAGACATAAACGCAACTGGGATAAACACGGCTGCCATTACAAATGTTATTGCGATAATTGCTCCACTAATTTCACGCATTGCTTCTTCCGTCGCTCGTAAAGGCGAAAGATTTTTCTCTTCCATCTTCGCGTGAACAGCCTCTATCACCACAATCGCATCATCGACAACAACTCCAATCGCCATAACTAAAGCAAAGAGAGAAATCAAGTTTAATGTAATTCCAAAGAAACTCATTAAAGCAAAAGTTCCTATCAAAGAAACAGGAACCGCCAACGCAGGAATTAATGTAGAACGCCAGTCACCTAAGAATAAAAACACAACAATCCCAACTAAAACGAAAGCTTCAAAAAGTGTATGTACCACTTTTTCCATTGAAGCATCTAAGAATTTCGAAACGTCATATGAAATCTCGTAATCCATTCCTTTTGGCAAATTATTCTCTTTAAGATCAGCCATTAATTCTTTGATGTTTTTAATCACTTCACTCGCATTACTTCCGTACGATTGTTTTATCACAATTGCGGCAGAAGGTTTTCCGTTCAATGTTGAGTAAATATCATACATCGAACTTCCAAATTCTATATCAGCAACATCTTTTAAACGTAAGATTTCTCCATCAGGATTTGCTCTTAAAATGATGTTTCCATATTGCTCTTTTGTGTTGTATCGACCTGAATATTTTAATACATATTCAAAAGCTTCTGAACGTTTACCAGAACTTTCCCCTGTTTTCCCTGGCGAAGCTTCAATACTTTGTTCATCCAACGCTTTCATCACATCATCCGCAGAAATATTATAGGCTTGCATTCTATCTGGTTTCAACCACACACGCATTGCATATTCTCGGTTTCCTAAAATATCTGCATCTCCAACTCCATTTATACGTTTCAACTCAGATAAAATATTGATATCTGCATAATTATATAAAAATTGTTGATCTGCTTTTGGATCATTACTATACAAGTTAATGTACATCAACATATTTGATTCTTCTCGCGTAATTTTCACACCTTCTCGAACTACTAAAGGCGGAAGTTTATTGACAACCGAAGAAACACGGTTTTGCACATTTACAGCTGCAATATTTGGATCAGTTCCTAAATCAAAAATGACTTGAATAGACGCTTCACCATCATTTCCGGCATCAGACGTAATATATTTCATTCCTGGAACACCATTTAGCGCACGTTCTAATGGAATTACCACTGATTTTATTAACAATTCGTTATTCGCACCGGGATATTCTGCCGTAATATTAACTTTTGGAGGAGAAATAGATGGAAACTGGGTTACGGGTAATTTGACTAATGATAGAATTCCTAAGAAAACTATAATCAACGAAATAACAATCGATAGAACGGGTCTTCGAATAAATTTATCAAACATAACTTTTGAATTTTTTAGATTAGTTTGATTTTAATTTTAACGATGAAAGAACTTTTCTTGGTGCAATAAATTTCGTTTTGATTTTATCATCATCTTTCACTTTCTGAACACCTTCTAACAAAATATTATCTTTCTCCGAAAGTCCGCTTTCTACTACATAAACATCAGGCATTTCTAGACCAATCGTGATATTTCTCGATTTGACAACACCATTTTTATCTACTACAAAAACATAGGTTTTATCTTGAATTTCGTAAGTTGCTTTTTGTGGAATTAATAAAGCATCATGTAACGGAACTGTCATTTTTACTTTCCCTGTTTCACCATTTCTCAACAGATGATTTGGATTTGCAAAACGCGCACGAAACGCAATATTTCCTGTTTCGTTGTTAAATTCTCCTTCTATCGTTTCTACCAAACCTTTTTCTGGTAAAGGTTTATTATTCGCCATAATCAACGAAACTTGTTTATTCGCTCTATCTTGAATATTTGTTTGATAATCTAAATATTCAGGCTCAGAAACGTTGAAATAAGCAAACATTGATGAATTATCAGACAAATTTGTCAATAACATTCCTTCGTCAATCAAGCTTCCCAATTTCATCGGAATTCGATCTATAACACCAGAAAATGGCGCACGAATATCTGTAAATGATAAATGTAATTGAGCCAATTGCATTTCTGCTTTCGATTTTTCTAACCGTGCTTGCGCAATGGCTTTTTCGTTCTTAGAAACGACATTATTATCAGCCAAAGTTGCTGAATTTTGCAATTCAATTTGTGCCTCTTTTACCTCAGCTTTCGATTTCAAATATTCAGCTTGATACATCGAAGGCATAATGCGAAACAACAATTGACCAGCTTGTACATGTTGACCTTCATCCACAAAAACTTTTTGCAAATAACCTTTTTCTTGTGCACGAATTTCGATGTTTCGTACCGATTGAATTTGGGCTACATAATCCTTATCTACAATCGTATCCATTTTGATTGGCGTTGTGATTGGATAATCTTTCACTTCTTCTTTTTCCTGTTTTTTTGATGAACAACTTGTTGTCAACAATACAGTACTTAGAGCTACAAATAATGCGACTCTTTTCATAATTCTTCTAACTATTAAATGTAAAATTTGATGAAATGGATTTCTTGGTAGAAGTAGTTTTACCAAAAAATATTACATACAAAAATTGGTTAACATTCAGCTATTCATGGACTGAACACTAATTTTTGGTGTAATTTTAAAAATTTAAGAAATCAATCAAATTCTGATTGTACGTAACAAAATGTACTTACAACTCGAAAATTTGATAGTTTTACTGTAGAAGATGTGCTTCTTTCTTAAACCTTGAATTATAAAGTTTAAAACCAGAACAACACTTAATAGTTTGATACAAGTTTCTAAATCGATTTTGTTTAATGTCTGAAAATCATCATCAATCGTTTCGATACTTGGATTAAATTCTTGAAATTGATTTGAATTTGAAGTTTTAGAGAATTTAGTTTCAACAATTTTACTTGCGTGATAAATATGTGTATTATCGTTAACGACTGTCTGTGAAGTTAAATTTCCCTGAAAATGTTGAGTACCCGCAAACACTTTAGTTTCCGCAAAAAATAGTAGAAATAAAGTAGATAGCAAGTATGTGATAAACATTTTCATAATTCTGTCCAAATGTAAGACTTGAAATAATACAATAATCTATATTAACATTTTTTAACTATAAAATTTTATTGATTTAATAAAAAACTCAATTACAAATACTTAACACAACGATAATAACTGTTTCAAAACTCGAATATTTTGTTGAAATTTGCACCCAACAAACAAAAGTTTATGGCGAAAGCAAAAACAGCAAAAGAGTCGTTAGCAGTAATGACAAACTTGGTTTTACCGAATGAAACCAACAACTTAGGAAACATGTTCGGAGGCGAATTATTGGCTTCTATGGACAGAATTTCTTCTATTTCTGCGAAAATGCATGGTGGAAGTTTTTTGGTTGTAACAGCAAGTGTCAATCACGTTGCGTTTAACATTCCGATTCCGATGGGAAGTACAGTGAAGTTAGAATCTAAAGTAACTCGTGCATTCAAATCATCGATGGAAGTGTATGTTGATGTCTATGTTTACGATTACGAAAATTGTGTTTATAACCAAACAAATAGCGGTATTTACACATTTGTAGCCGTTGATAATGACAATAAACCTGTTCAAGTTCCTGAATTAATTCCAGAATCTGAACAAGAAATCGAGCGTTATGAAGCTGCTTTGCGTCGTAAACAATTAAGTTTGATTTTGGCTGGCAGAATGAATCCTGCTGATGCACACGAATTAAAATCGTTGTTTATTACAGAATAAAAATAAAAAAGTCGAAACATTGTTTCGACTTTTTTATTTTT
>NZ_DKSQ01000023.1:0-10106 GCF_002472765.1 Empedobacter sp. UBA7252 | reverse complement strand
AATCAAAATGCACAACGGGTTGATTCTTCTAACTTTTATCAAATTAAAATTAATTATCAAAAGACAAAACAAAATTTTTATTTGATAGTAAATTCAACTTATTTAATCTTTGCTTGTGTAGAAAAAAATAGATGCTTTGATTTGAAATTTATTGACTTTCCTATTGAATTAATTTCACAATTAAAAGCCGAAGTAAATTCAAGTTTGATCCTTCTAAATCCAAAAGAATTAAATAAAAAAGTAAACATTTCTGATTTAGAATTATTAGGTGAATCAGAAATTAAACAGATCAATTATTGGAAAAGTAAAATACTGGGAGAGATTGTTTTCAATTGTTTTGATTAAACTTTTCGTTTAATAATTTTCTTACGTTTTCTTTTCTTAAAAATAATTCGAATTAGACGATAACCATATGTTACCTTTTTATTTTTTGTGATAATAGGAAATGCCATTGTGCACATCAACGAAATACAAGCAGTTGTACCTAATGCCCCTCCATAACCATTGAAAATTTTGCTCGTATAATGCAATAAAACTGCAAATAAAATTGGAGAAAAAACTAACGAAAAATAACTAATATTTATGGTTGATGATACCATTCCAATGAAAGTTCCGCCAATTACATACAACGGAATATTTTTGGTATAAAACTCTGGTAAAATTGTTGGAAAAAAATAGAAAAATCCACCGACAATCATTGCAATCATTGCAGAGGCACGAACTGGACCTTGTTTGAAACGAATGTTTAATTCATATGTTGTTAATGAAGCAATTATTGAAAACATCATTAATATTAAAAATTCAATAATCATTAGCCAATAATTAATTTAAACAACAACATACTCAACAAAACGCCTATAAATGCTAATGTTCCTAGCTTTCCACCCACACCAACAAATAAAGATTTTGTAGCAAAAAATAACAAGGCAGTAAAAACTCCAGCCGAAATAATCATCCAATAAACATACTGAAAATCAAGCGAAGTCATCCCAATGAAAGCACCACAATAAATTGGTCCTGCAATTTGTTTTAGATATTCTGAACGAGAATTAAACTTCGTTAAAAAAGAACCTAAAGTTCCTATAATTCCTGCAGAAAAAACACCGCCTAAACCTAATTTATTATTGATCAAATATGTAATTATTGCTGCAATAGGAATCCATAAAACCAAAGTTTTACGATCAAAAGAATATTCGTGATGATGCAGTGGAAACTTGCGGTAAACCACAATCAAAAGTAAACAAATTGCAGCAATAATGTAAGGAACAAGATAATGTTCTATTCTTTCGTTCATTATCGAAAATAAAAACAGAAACTGAATTATAAAAATAATCAGTATCGTGACAAATTTTATGATGCGTTTGGTTTGCACAATTATTTTTTGAAGTTGCAAAGTTAGTGACTTGTTTTAACAAAATAGAATAATTTTTATCAGTAAAGTTGTAAAAATTTCTTAAACTTAAGAACAATATGAAAACACTAGAAAATTTGAAATTTCAACATCATTTAACAAAGAATCTATTGAATGATGAATTTTAACAATTCGTGAGTTTCCACAAAAAATTCAGAATGAAATCACCTCTCTTTCAGAACCTAAATTCGAACAATAATATCGTTCTGAAGGCTGCATCAACGTTGGGTTACTTTGTTAAATTCTTTTGTTGAAAGTGATTGGGACAAAAAATTTCGTCATCAGTAAACAAATCTTGCGATTTATGCTTGGAATTGCAATCATCATTTGGCGCATATACAACAAGCTAATAAAAGTTAGTGTATCTTTGCAAAACATAATCTAACTCATGAAATACATCAATTATTTTCTATTATTTTTATCTACAATCATTAGTATTTTTCTGTTTTTTGTAAGCGCTAATCAAATTGAAGTTGTTCCGAATAAAAATGAAGGTTATAAAGGTGAACAAATTATGCTCATTGAAAAATCGAACGATATACAGTTTGTGAAAAATATAGCTGAAACTTCGGTAGATAAATATGATGTAATGTACAATCAATTATCTGATTTTGCAGCAAAAATGAATACTTGGATTATTTTATTATTTATTCTTCAACTTGCTATGGGCGTACTTTTCTTTCTACAATTTCGAAAAAATAAAAAATCTCAAGTCAACACAAGATTAACTTGAGATTATATTGACTTAAACTATCACAAAAAATAAGTCATTCTACCTAAAAAAATATCTATTCCTCAATTAATTCAGCTGAAAAACCAACTTCCTCAATTGTATCAATAATTTCTTCGTCTGTTGCTTGATTAATTTTTACAGACAAAACTTTGTCTGGATTATCAGTATCAACTTCCCAAGCTTCTAAACCATCTAACTTATCTAAAAAAGGTTTCACTTTGCTCACGCAACCACTACAATTTATATTTGTTTTGAATTTTAATTCTTTTGTTTCCATAACTCTTTGATTTTTGTCTTACAAATTTCGATAGAATTGTTCCAAAACCATTTACAAGATTTCGCTAAATAGTTATATGATTTCTATACTTATTAATCGTTTTGAGCTACTTTTGCATTCAAACAAAACAATTTCAATTTCTTTTACAAATGAGTCAACAAAATGACCAAAATATTATCTTAGCGATCGACGAAAAACCGAAGTTAGGACAAGGTATATTATTAAGTATACAGCATCTTTTTGCAATGTTTGGTGCAACAGTTTTAGTTCCTGCTTTGACAGGAATGTCTCCAGCAATTGCATTAATTTCGAGTGGAATCGGAACTTTAGTTTTCATCTTAATTACACGAGGAAAAGTCCCTTCATATTTGGGATCTTCATTTGCTTTTATCAATCCAATTATCGCAATGAAAGCTTTAGAAACAAACCCAGAAAGTGGAATTGCGACAGGAAGTTTCTTGGTTGGTAGTTTTTTGGTAGGAGTTACTTATTCATTGGTCGCACTATTTATAGCAACGGCAGGAACAAAATGGTTAATGAGACTTTTACCCCCTATTGTTGTTGGTCCAGTAATTATGGTAATTGGTCTGGGATTAGCTTCTACAGCAATCAAAATGGTGACAAATAATCCTTCTGGTGAATATGATTTAACCTATGTTATAATTGGTTTTGTTACCTTAATTATCACGATAATTACAGCAATTTTCAGTAAAGGTTTTTTGAGTGTAATTCCAGTTTTGGTCGGAATTATTGGTGGATATCTTTTTGCAATTACGATGGGAGTTGTCGACCTAAATCCTGTTATAGAAGCTAAATGGTTTATGATTCCAGATTTTACCATTCCTTTTGTAGATTACACACCAACTTTGTCTTGGTATGTTATTTTCTTAATGATTCCGGTCGCAATTGTACCAATCGCAGAACATATCGGACATCAATTAGTTTTGAGTAAAGTCGTGAACAAAGACTTAATCGAAGATCCAGGTCTTGATAAATCGATGTTAGGAGATGGTATTGCAACAATGATTGCAGCTTGTTTAGGTGGACCTCCAAACACAACGTATGGCGAGAATATTGGTGTTTTAGCCATTACAAAAGCTTTTAGCATTTATGTATTTATTGGAGCAGCATGTTTTGCTATTTTATTTGGATTTTGTGGTAAAGTTTCAGCTTTATTAAGTACAATTCCAACACCAGTTATGGGCGGCGTTTCTATTTTATTATTCGGAATTATTGCTTCGAGCGGATTAAGAATGCTAATCGAGAATAAAGTTGATTTCAAGATTAAACGAAACCTTATTATTTCCTCTGTTATTCTTATCATTGGAATCGGTGGTGCAGCAATCCACATTGGAGATTTATTTTCTTTAGAAGGAATGGCTTTAGCTTCTATAATTGGAGTTGCTTTAAATTTGATTCTTCCTGGAAGAGAATTTGTCTCATTCAAAGAAATGTTTGATGAAGAAAATTAAATTATCATAAAATAAAAAGACGAAAATTTATAATTTCCGTCTTTTTTTATTAGATATTTTTTGTTCTTAAACTTCGTCAAAATCAATTGCTAAAGTAGCTGTTTTTGGACGAGAAATACACGCTAACGTCATTCCTTCTTCATAATCAGAATCTGTTAATACATAGTTGTCTCCGATATGCACTTCGCCTTCCGTTATCTTACACATACAAGACGAACAGACACCACCTTTACATGAATAAGGCGCATCAATACCAGCGTCTAACATTGTATCAATCAAATTTTTTCCTCTATCCCAAGTCACTTCAGAAGTTTCTCCATCAAGTGTTACAGTAACTTGAACCGTTTGAGGTCCTTCGTCATGTTTTGTAAAAATATCTTCTGTTTTCACTGAAGGATTAAACATTTCGAAATGAATATGTTTCTCGATAATTCCCGCTTCATTGATTTTCTTCGCTAAAGTCAAAATCATTTCTTCTGGTCCACAAACCATTGCTTCATCGACTTCATTGATATCAATAATTTGATTCAAAATTAAATCAAACTTCTTCTCATCAATTCGTCCGTTGTAAATAAAATTCTCTTGATCTTGACGCGTATAGAAATGATGAATAAAAACATTGTTTGGATATTTTTGTTTCAATTCTGTCAAACGCTCTTTGAACATGATTGAGTTTTCATCTCTATTTACATAAAAAATATGAAAATTTACCCATTCTTCAGTCTGCAAAGTAAACTCTAACATACTCATAATTGGCGTGATTCCACTACCCGCCGTAAAAGCTAATAACGTACGTTTTTCGTTTGGTTTTGTTGGAATTGTAAAACGTCCACTTGGTGTAGAAACTTCCAATTGATCACCAACTTTTAGTTCATTTGCTAAATAAGAAGAAATCTTTCCATTTGGTTGAGATTTAACCCCAATGCTCCATTTTTTATCATTAGGAGATTCACACAAAGAATAATCTCTTCGTTCTCCATTAATATTAAGAGTGATATATTGTCCAGGTAAAAAATTGTATTCTTCGTGTAATTCCTCAGGAACATCAAACGAAATTTGAACAGCATCAGCCGTTAATTTTACAATTTCTTTTACTGTTAATAAATTAAATTTCATAGTCGTATACTATTTATAATTCTTAAAACAACTCGTTATTTAAGATTGTTCTGCTAACTTTGTACAAAAGTAAGATTTTAGATTAAATAGAAAAAATATATGGAAATAGCATTGATCGCTCATGATGGAAAAAAAGCTGAAATGGTCAATTTTTTAATGAAACATAAAGAAGCTTTAAACAAAAATAATATCACATTTATTGCTACAGGGACTACAGGAAAGTATGCAGAGCAAACTGGACTAAAAGTAACGCGCTATCTATCTGGTCCTCTTGGTGGTGACGCGCAAATTGCCGCTCGAGTTGTAGAAGGAAAAACAGATATGGTTTTCTTTTTTAGAGATCCGATGGGAAAACATCCGCACGAACCAGATGTAAATATGTTACTGAGACTGTGCGATGTACACAATATCCCATTAGCTACAAACCCAGCGACAGCAGAAATGTTATTGGATCATTTGAAATAATTATTCTTAAGCTAATCTTAAGTTTATTTTGGTTGTTTTGGTGGATAATTTATTTAATATTGAATAGAAATTTTAACTGAATATAAATAACAATTCAAAACCAAATTACAATGAATTTAATTAAAAAAACAGCTATCGCGCTTAGCTTATTTGCATTTACTGGATCTACTGTAGCATTTGCTCAAACTAAAACTCCAACTAAAACTGCTAAAACAGAAATGGCAAAAACAAAGGCTACAACTGATAAAAAAGTAACAGAAACAAAAAAGGATGTAAAAGCAACTACAACTAAGAAAACTGATGCAACTGCTAAAACAGTCAATGACAAAAAAGTAGCTTCAGAAAAAAAAGTGGAGAAAACGACTACTCCAAAAAAAGAAACAAAAACGACTGTAGCTAAAACAACTACTGCAGGGACTTACAATGGACACAAAGTTTATGTAGGACCAAAAGGTGGAAAATACTATATCAACGATAACGGAAATAAAACGTATATCAAACAATAGTTTTTATCCTAATAAAAATAATAAAGGCTGTCTATTTGTTAGGACAGCCTTTTTTAAATTATATTTTTATAATATATATTTTCTGGATTTTGAGGATCGATTAAGATATCGACATCTTTTCCTTTTTTTAAAATCTCATTTGCATTAACATCTCCAAAATATTCAAACTCTGTATAGTAAATTTTCTCATTATTAGGATGTTTATAAAAGACTTCAACTATATAATCTGGCAAATGATTTTCTCCTAATAAACCTCTTTTTATTTCAATAATATGTGCTTTTACTTTTACTCCTTTATTTAATAATCTTGAATGATTTAGGTAATCAAATAAATTGACGAAACCTAAATACCCCATAAACAAACTACAGAACAGAAAAACTACTCCAAGTAGTTGATTAAAAAATACACCAAGATTTAGAAAAGAGCATATTAGAACAAATCCTAAACTTAGGATTAAACTTCCTATTGCGATTGACAATTTCATTATTCTTGTATTTGTTATCTGTTTTTCACAAACCGTACCAAAAACAAAAAATTGTCCTATAAAAATAATTTTATTGTAAATTTACTCAAATATCTTAATAAGCTGCTGTAAATCTGCTTTTTATATGATTTGCATTTTCTATTTCATCTGCAATCACCACTGCAACATCTTCCACAGACAAAATACTACGCCCTTCTGCATTGAAAACTGGTACATCATTGCCTAAACGATATGTTCCTTTTCGCTCTCCAGATGTTCCTTGATGCATTTCTGGCGCTGGAGAAAACATTGTCCAATCCAACTCATTATCTTGTTTCAAGATATTATAATAATCTCTCGCTGCCAAAGCGCCTTGTTTTATTTGTTCAGGAAAATCTGGTGTGTCTACAATTTGTAATTCTTTTTGATCATTCACATACAAACTTCCCGCTCCACCAATAACAATCAAACGCTTTACACCAGCTAATTTAGTTGCTTCTTCAATTGCTTTTGCACCTTTCAAATAATCCTCATAAATATTTGGATTTGCCCAACCTGCATTAAATGCACTTACAACTACATCAGCACCTTTCAAATCTGTCGCCAAAGCCTGTACATCGTTTACATCTAACGCCACTTTTGCTACATTTTTACTATCTAAAACCTTGTCAGTATTTCGTGCAAATGCTTTGATAGATTGATTTCTATTTACCAATTCTTCTACGATATGTGAGCCTACAAAACCTGTTGCTCCAATTACTGCTACTCTCATTTTATTTAATTTTATATTGTAATTAATTTTGTTACATTTAAAGATAAAAAATTTTACTGAAATTCATCAGAAAATTGTTTTAAAGTTTTATGATTTAACGATTTAATTAAATCTGATTCAGCATTATCAAATAATCTTTCAAGATTGTCATTCATTTGTTTACCAACTGGACATTCTGGATTGGTATGATTCATTCGTCCAAAAACATTTTCTTGATTGACAATTTTATACACATCACCTAACAAAATATCAGCAGAATTTTTAACTAAATAAATTCCTCCTTCTTTACCTTTTTTCGAATCGATAAAACCTGCTTCTTTCAAGAATTTTATTTCACGACGAACCACAACAGGGTTCACATTAATACTTCCAGCAATAAAATCAGAAGTAATTAATTGTCCTTTAAATTTTTCAGTCAAAACTAAAATATGAATCGCCGTTGCAAATCTTAAATTATTCATTTCTCTAAATCGATGGGACAAATTTAGTACAAAATTTTCAATTGTAACAAATATTGATACAATTTTATTGATTAATTTCTCTTAAATTTGTTGCACATTCCTATACATATGGAAAATTATAAAAAACATTTATCAAATATTATTGATCTCACAGAAGAACAATGGGTAGAAATTGAAAAATTTTTGGTAGTAAAACACATCAAAAAGAATGAATTTATTTTAGAACCTGGTGAATATTCCGAAGATTATTTTTTTGTTGAATCTGGTGTTATTCGTTCTTATACAATAGATGAAAACGGAAAAGAACATGTTTTACAATTCGGAACAGAAAATTGGATTGTAAGTGATAGAAATAGTGCTTTTTGTAAGCAACAATCAAAGTTTTATATTCAAGCAATAGAAGATTCTACCGTTATTTTATTGAATGAAAAATTAAATAATCTAATCACTCGATTAAATCCAAATTATTTAGCTGCTCAAAATAAATTAATTCAAAATCATGTGCGCAGTTTACAAGATCGTATTAATTTATTACTTGGTGCATCTGCAAAGACTCGTTATTTAGAATTTATGCGTCTTTATCCCAACCAACTTTCTCGCATACCACAATGGATGATCGCCTCATATTTAGGCATCACACCCGAAAGTTTAAGTAGAGTTCGTAAAGAAATAGCACATGGATAGTTATAGTTTTGAAATTTTTGTACCAGAAAAACCTAAAAAAAATAATAAACAAATTGCGAAAGTAATCTTATCATTTCTCGCCGTTACTGTAATTAGTTTTGTGTTTTTGGAGCTGAAAGTTTTTAAAAATCAAACGTATTATTACATTTTTATTGGGCTTTTAGCTACTGCTGTTGCTTATTGGAATGGTTATTTTAAAAGACCTACTACAGAATTGAAAGGTAATTTTGATGGAAAATTGACATTTACAAAAGATACAATTTCTGTAAAGGATCAAACTTTTTCAATCAACGATTTATTTTCTATTGTCATTGATAATGAAGATTACAAAGGAAAAGCTGTAAAAGAATTTGGTGAGTTCGAAAACCCAGAAGGTTCGCACGGAATTAGTAATTTAATTACATTAAAAACAAAAGATAATCAATTTGTTGAAGCTTATTTTTTACAAAAATCATTAAATGAATTTTCTAAAATCGAATCATTTTTAATTCAATATTACAAAAACAATTTACTTTCTGAAGATGATTTAATTTCGATCATGCATTTAGAATATGATATTGATAAGAACGAGTTGAGAAAAAAATTAAGATAATTTAATTTTTCACTAACATATAAAAGTTAAGCTAGTCTCATTATTTAATGTAATTTTGTACCACTTAAAAACAATAATTTATGCAACCAACAGCAGAATGGTTAAAAACTTGGGAATCTAAAAGAGAATTCACTTTAGCTCCTAATGATTTAGAAAAATATTTTACAGATAAAGAAATTGGAGGTGTAGAAATCGACCAAATCGAAATGGGAGAAGTTTCTTTACCATCAGGTAAAATCTTTGTAAATGATCCTTTGGGTGAATATTTATCAATGGACAAAGATCCTTATTTCCTTGAAACGCCAAAAGGTAATTTTCCTGTAACTGCAAGCATCGTAAAATTTGAAGACGATGGTGATGTTGAGAATTTGATTGGTTGTATCAAAGTTGCTTTTACAAACGAAAAACCTGTTCGTTATGAAGAAGCAATGAAAGGAATTGAGTTGATTGACGAATTACAAGAAGGAGAATATTTTGGTTTTTCTATTGAAAGTGGTTTAGCAACAATTGTTGATGCAGAAGCAAAAGATTCTTTTGTAAAGTTTATTGATGAATTCGAAAGTAAAGGTGATGTAAATTTATATGATGATTATTTCAATGCATTATTTGTAGAAAACGCTAAAAATAATCCGAAATATCAATCAGAAGAAGGAGATTGGATCAATTGGACAATTCCAAATACAGAATTCAAATCGCCAATTTTTCAAGCTGGTTTTGGTGAAGGAATTTATCCCGCTTACTTTGGATACAATGAAAAAGGAGAAATTGTTGCATTTTATATTCAATTCATCGATGCTGAATTAGAAGATTCAGAAGATGATGATGAGTGGTTGTAATTAATTTTTTAGATCAAATAAAATTTAAAATCCTTCAAGAAATTGAGGGATTTTTTTGTTTAAAAATATGTATTTTAACATATTGTATATCATATTAAACAGAATGAGAAAACTTCTTATTAGCATATTTATTATAGAAACAATAAGCTGTTCTAAGAAAATTGATTATCAAAATACAATTTCAGCAATAGAATCCAATCAAGATTTATTTGATGATAATTACAGTTTAAGAGGGAAAACTAATATTTTTTATAATGATTCTATCCACTACTTTTATTTGGAATACGATACAATAGAATACCCGTTGTGCATTTTGA
>NZ_DKSQ01000021.1:0-50871 GCF_002472765.1 Empedobacter sp. UBA7252 | reverse complement strand
ATTGATATTTCAGGTTTATCAGACGGTTACCATCATCTCGCTGGTTTTATCCACCGACACAAACAAAATGAATTTACTTATTACTGTGTTTCGATCCAAGTCAAAAGCCAAGAATTAAAAGGCCATTGGAAAAAGTTTTATCATATTCCCATTCAAAAACTCAAATTAATTTACAAAGAATGCCTGCAAAAAAACCAAACACTTTATGCTTTTACAGCAGATACGGAATTTACTTACTATGAAATTCAAAAAGGATTCAACTACTATTTCAACTGCTCCTTTACGGAATACGAACAAAAATTAAAAATGTTGAAAGCAGCTGCGAATAATTGGATGATTAATGCTTCCCAATACACTACACATTCAAAATTTACAACTCAAAAACCATTAGACACATCCATCAACAAACGATACGACGAACCTTTATAACCAAATTGTAATGCTATGATCAATTATCAAAAACTATTATTTCACCTGGAACAACAAGGACGTAAACATATTCACCCGAATTACACTTTTCAAAAAGAGGATTTCCCATATATTGTCCGTTTAGCAGCCTATTTCCTAAACGACGAAGAAAAATGCAAGGAGTTAGCAATAGACCTAGACAAAGGAATTTTATTGACTGGACCTATCGGAATCGGTAAAACAACTTGGTTCAGATTAATGCAACGCATCATGGTCAAAGAACAAAAGTTCTTTTACACAACGTGTAGAGATGTATCATTTGAATTCATCAAAGAAGGGTACAACACCATCGACAAATACAGCAAAGGAATCCCTTTCGATTTCCCCATGAAAAACATTTGCTTTGATGATCTAGGTACAGAAAACAACATCAAATATTTCGGGAACGAATGCAACGTCATGGCAGAAATTATCCTTTCTCGCTACGACCTCTTCATGAACCTCAACATCAAAACCCACATCACAACCAACCTCTCCGCTTCCGAAATCGAAAAGTATTACACCGAACGTGTACGCTCTCGCCTTCGTCAGATGATGAATGTACTTTCTGTTCCTGCGGATAGGAAGGATAAGAGAAGTTAAATACAATATGATCTTTTCAATAAATTATTATATTCGTGTAAAGTATTTGTATTATGAAAACTTTCATTTTAGATATCATTTCAAAAATAACTTCATATTCTAAAGAGTTAGATGATAAATCTTTGATTATAAATAAAAAATGGATATTAGTAGATGAATCAGACGAAAAATCCTCGTTTATTTTTAGAGAAAATAATCAATTATTAATATCTGAAAATGGAATTATTCAAAAATCAAGTTGGGATTATATAACAAATGATTTGGTTTCATTAGAAATTAAGAATATAAACTACCTTTTTACACCTTCATTTTTAGATGAAAACCTGTTTATTTTAAAATTAGATGGAAGAAATGAATATGTAGTATTCATTAATGAAAATAAAGTTCAGGGAATTATTAATTCTCTTCAACAAATTAATGATTTTATTGATTATAAATACATTAAAAATAATACTAGTGAAAAATCCTTTAAGAATGAAAATATTGTACGTCCAGATTTTTATTTAAATACTATTAATACGTTAGATGGAATTCAGTTAAATATAAAAACGAAATTATCTATAGGATATACTATAGGTGATAAAGTTTTTATTAATGATAAACCAGCTCCAACAGGTAAATATAAATTAGGATGGTTAGATTATTTATACGTAAAAGATGGTGAAATTTCTAGTTTATAAATTATTTTAATCATCTTCAACTCCCCAGTTGAGTTTTTTTATTTAATACTTTCCTAATCTCTGCAATTCTATTGCACACTTATATCTTTACTTTGCCGTTCGAAGCAATTTTTATTTTATTAAATTTACAACTATTCATATTCGTTTATGGCTGTCAACAAAAACGCATTAATCAGATACAAAACATTAGACCAATGTTTCAGTAATCCATACCGTAAGTTTTATATCAACGATTTGATCGAAAAATGTAATGAAGTCTTGTCTAATCATTACGGTGAAGAAACATCTGTTTCTCGTCGTCAAATTTTATATGATATGGAGTTTATGGAAAGCGATGCAGGATATGAAGCACCTATCATTGGAATAAAAGACGGCCGTAAAAAATTTTACCGTTATGAAGATCCTAATTTTACAATTCAAAATAAACCATTAAACCAAGAAGAACAACTAGCCTTAGAAAATACGTTAGAATTACTTTCTCGTATGAAAGGGATTCCTGGGATTGATGCAATAGAAAATATTGAAGCTAAATTAAATGAAGTGAAAGATAACAAAGGCAATCAAAAATTAATTTCATTCGAGGAAAGCGAATTTTTGATAGGATTAGAACATCTAACACCCTTATATAATTTCATCAAAAACAACCAAACAATCAAAATAGTTTATCAATCATTTAAAACAGAAAATGAACAAGAATTCTGTATTTCACCTTATCACTTAAAACAATTCAATAAACGTTGGTTTTTATTTGGGTGGAACCATAAGGATCAATACCTTCAAAATTTGGCATTAGATCGAATTCAAGGGATCGAAATTAATAAGGAAACTTACATTCCAACAGAGGTGGATTTTGATGAGTATTTTGAGGATATCATTGGGGTTACAAATAATATAGAGAATAAACTTGTTTCTGTTAGGATAGAGCTGTCAGATCATATCATCCCCTACATCAAATCAAAACCGATTCATGGTTCTCAAAAAATAGCAGAGAATAGATTACAAATTAAAGTTAAGTTAAATTACGAATTAGAATCTTTAATTCTTTCGTATGGCGAAAATATGAAAGTAATAGAACCAATAGAATTAGTTCAAAATTTAAAATCAAGAATAGAAAAATTAAAAGATTTCTATTAATGCAATTAAGCTGCATAGATCAAAACTAGTTTGCAAAATAATCTTTTAAAAAAATTCAAATCATGAAAACAAAAAGAGAACATTTAGCAAACTTTCATATTGCAGGACTTACATTTTACGAAGCTGCATTATGTTTCAAAAAACTAAAAGTTGGAACAGAACTTAGGTTAGAATTAGAAACCGAAAATAAATTCGATGCCAGAGCCGTAGCTATATATTACAAAGATTACAAATTAGGTTTTGTACCACGTACCGAAAATAGAGTCTTTTATAAATTGCTTACGATGAACTATAATAAAATCTTTGACGCAGCGATACAACAAATAGATCCGACCGAGCATCCAGAACAACAAATTCGTGTGGTTGTGCATTTAAAACATAATAATCCAGAAAATATCTAATCAGTCGCAAACACTCATATACTATGCATTTTTATCTATCTTTACCCTTCAAACTTTTACCATGTTCACACAAGAATTACAGTCTAAAATAGACCAAGTTTGGTTAGCTTTTCACAGTGGAGGATTATCAAATCCTTTATCTGTTATTGAGCAAATCACTTTTTTACTTTTTATCAAACAATTAGATGAGTTACAGAATAGAGCCGAACAACAAGCTATTATTACAGGTAATACATCAAACTACATATATACAGACGAAAACCAAGATTTAAGATGGAGTAACTTTAAGAATGTTTCTCCTGAAGAAATGTATAAGCTTTTCCAAAAAGAGAATGGAGTCTTCGACTTTATGAAAAACTTTGGAGGGAAAAGTACTGCCTTTTCTAAGTTTATGAAGAATGCCAACTTTATGATTCCTACTGCTCGCTTATTAGCACAAGTGGTTGAGATGTTAGATAAAGTGGATATGGATGACAAAGATACCAAAGGTGATGTCTACGAGTATATGTTAGGCAAAATTGCTTCAGCAGGAAGTAATGGACAATTCCGTACACCAAGACATATCATCAAAATGATGGTAGAAATGATGAAGCCTACTCCTGAAGATACCATTTGCGACCCATCATCGGGAAGCTGTGGATTTTTAGTTGGTGCTGCAGAATATCTACAAGAAAATTATAAAGAGGATTTGCTAAAACCTGAAGTACAAAAACATTACTTAAATGAAATGTTTACAGGAATGGAGTTTGATCCAACCATGATTAGAATTGGGGCAATGAACTTAATTCTACATGGGATTGAAAACCCTCAACTAAAAGATGTAGATTCTTTATCACAAGCTAATGCAGATTTTGAAGAAAAAGTTTCTTTAATCTTAGCTAATCCTCCGTTTAAAGGAAGTTTAGATAAAGATGCTGTAGACGAAAAAGTGATTGCGTTAGTCGATTCTAAGAAGACAGAATTACTTTTTCTTGGTTTAATGCTAAAAGGACTGAAAGTTGGAGGTCGTTGTGCTGTAATTATTCCTGATGGTGTATTATTTGGTTCTTCTACTGCACATAAAAAGATTAGAAAAGAAATTGTAGAAAACCAAGCCTTAGAAGCAGTGATTTCTATGCCAAGTGGTGTGTTCAAACCGTATGCAGGTGTTTCTACTGCCATCTTAGTGTTTACAAAAACCAATGCAGGTGGTACAGAAAATGTATGGTTTTATGATATGAAAGCAGATGGGTATAGTTTAGATGATAAACGTGCACCTGTTAAGGAAAATGATATCCCAGATATTATTACAAGATTCCATACAAGAGAGAACGAAGTTGATAGAGCAAGAACGGAACAAAGTTTTTGTGTACCAAAAGAAGAAATTGCAAAGAATGCGTATGATTTAAGTATTAACAAATACAAAGAAGTAATCTACGAACAAAAGGTATATGCTAAACCTGCGGATATTATAGCTTCTATACAGCAATTGGATAAGGAAAGAAATGATTTAATGGTAGAATTATTAAATCTAAAATAATGTTTAAGACTGTAGAATTAGGTGAAGTTTTAAATTACGAACAGCCTACAAGATATATAGTAGAAAGTGATATTTATAACGATGAATATGATGTTCCTGTATTAACAGCAGGTAAATCTTTTATCTTAGGTTATACTAATGAAAAAGAGAATATTTATCAAAATTATCCTGTAATTATTTTTGATGATTTTACAACTGCAACAAAGTATGTAGATTTTCCATTTAAGGTGAAATCTTCTGCAATGAAAATTTTAAGTTGTGATGAAAATATAGCTGATATTAAGTTCTTATTTTATTTAATTCAAACTATTAAAATAAATTCTGAACAACATCAACGATATTGGATTTCTAAGTTTTCAAAAATCCAAATCCCCCTTCCACCATTAGCAACTCAAAAAGCAATTGCAGAAAAGTTAGACAAAGCAGATGCTTTACGCAAAAAAGACCAAGAACTTTTAAAGCAATATGATGAGCTAGCACAATCTATTTTTATAGAGATGTTTGGTGACCCTGTACATAATGAGAAAGGGTGGGATTTAATAAATTTTGAAGAAGTTTTAAAGTTAAAAAGGGGATATGACTTACCAGTTCAAGATAGAAATCAAAATGGTAATATACCTGTTTATGGCTCAAATGGAATTTTAGATTATCATACAATTTCAAAAACTAACAAGCCTTGTATTGTTACAGGTAGATCAGGTACAATAGGGAAAGTTCATAGAACTGAACAAAATTGTTGGCCTTTAAATACTACATTATATAGTTATGAAATTTATGATAATAACATTACTTATTTAGAATATCTATTAAATAATCTAAGAATAGATAGATTTGCTCATGGGGCAGGTGTTCCTACTTTAGACAGAAAAATAGTTCATAAAGAATTCATACCTAATATTAAAGTTGAACTCCAAAACCAATTTGCAGAAAAAATCAAGAATATAGAAGCGCAAAAAGAATTGGTGAAGAAACAAGCTGAAGCATCAGAAAACTTATTCCAAGCCTTGTTACAAGAAAGTTTTAGCTTCACATAAAAAAGCAAATAAAATTACGTAAATACGCAAATGTTTTATTTTAATCGTGCAAAAAATTGCACGATTTTTTTTTATATAAACTCTTGATAGTAGAGCATTTGTTGTTGTTGTTTGGCAAATAATTATTTTTTTATTGGCAAATAATTGTTTAATTTGGTGCAAATAATTTTATCATGTCAGCAACGTTTAGTCCTTACGAATTAAGTCTAATTCAACCAGATTTCGATTCGCCTCTTACCGACCTCATCATAGAGTTAGAACATTTACGTAAAAAAGACCTTGGTGGTTCTACACATCCTGCTGTTTTTTTTCAGTTAAAAAGTATTTTTCATTGGTTAGAAAGTATGGGATCTGCAAGGATTGAAGGAAACAATACAACAATTGCTGAATATGTAGAAACCAAAATTGATGATTCTCCAAGAGCGCTAACGTCAAAATTATTAGAAATAGATAACATTGATGAAGCAATGGAGTTTATAGAAGACAAGGTAAAAGAATATCCTATCAACAGAATAATGATTAGCGAATTGCATAAAATAGCTGTTAACAATTTACCTCCTCCACCTTATGGTGAAGGCGATTTAACACCTGGAGCATATAGAAATCATTCTTTAAAAATTAATAATTCTACCCATTTGCCACCAGAACCTTATTTGGTAGAAAGTTATATGGAAGAATTATTTTCGTTTATCAATTCAGAAAATTCAACCAAATACGATTTGTTAAAAGCAGCAATTGCGCATCATCGTTTTGTTTGGATACATCCTTTTGGCAACGGAAATGGAAGAACAGTACGCCTTTTTACTTATGCTATGCTTGTAAAAAGTGGACTTAACATAAATGCTGGTCGTATCATAAATCCAACTGCCGTTTTTTGTAGTAACAGAAACATATACTACGATATGTTATCAAAAGCTGATACAGGAACAAAAGAAGGAATCTTAGAATGGTGCGAATATGTATTGAGAGGATTAAAAGAAGAAATAGAAAAAGTAGATAAATTATCTGATTATAATTACCTGAAATCTAAAATTCTTATTCCTGCAATTAATTATTCTTTAGAAAGAAAATTTGTTACAGACGTAGAAGCAAAAATTCTAAAAAAAACGGTAGAATTACAAGTCATCAAAAACGATGATTTAAAAGATATTTTATCGAATAAAAACACTTCTCAAATTTCTAGAGAAATTAAAAAATTAGTTGATAAAAAGATGCTGATACCAGAAGAAGAAGGTGCAAGAAGATATATTTTGATGTTTCAAAACAATCACCTTCTAAGAGGAGTTATACATTTGTTAGATATAGAGGGGTTTTTACCAGTTAATGATAATTAAAACAACATGAGTAATTTTTATAATTATCCTACTGAATTCGAATTTGTTATTTCATCTGCCAAAGAAGCAGAAAAATACATCTACGAGAATTTAGACATTGCAGGTTTATATTTGAGGAAAACATTAGAAACGTGGGTAAACTTTATCTACGAGAGTGAGCCTACTTTGCGTTTGCCTTATGACACTTCCATCAATTCTTTGATGAAAGAACCTGCCTTTATAGAAATTATAGAAAGTCCAGAACTGTTGTCTATGATGCACGCTATTCGCCAATTAGGGAATAAAGCAGTGCATAATACAGGTAAAACCAAGATAACAGAAGACCAAGCTTTACATGTTTTGCAACTTTTGCATTCGGTTAGTTATTATTTAATGACCTTATATAGTGGAGATGTTGTTAGCAAACCTCTTTTTCAAGAAGATTTAATTCCACAATCTTTTTCTTCTCAGGTGAATGAGCAAAAAAAGATGATTCAACAACTGCAAGAAGAATTAAATGCAAAGACAGAACTTGAGAAAAAACAAAAAGAGGAACAAGAAGCTTTAGAAGCCAACAGAAAAGAAACGCAACAACAAATATTACCACCTGCCGATCCTAATGAAGCCAAAACAAGAGAACTTCTAATTGATTATATGTTAGAGGAAATGGGTTGGGATATCTCTCAAACCAATGTCAAAGAGTTTCGTGTAGAAGGTATGCCAAACAACAAAGAAGAAGGTTTTGCAGATTATGTCCTTTGGGGAGATAACGGAAAGCCTTTAGCCGTTGTAGAAGCAAAAAGAACATCAAGAGATATAAATTCAGGCAGACATCAAGCCGAATTATATGCCAAATGTTTAGAAAAAACTTTTGGTCAATTACCAAATATCTTCTTAACAAATGGGTACGAAATTTCTTTTTACGATTGGTTTTACCCAATTAGAGAAGTTCAAGGATATTATACCAAAGATGAGTTACAACTTAACATTCAAAGAAGAACCAATAAGCGTAATCTAAATGAAATGCCTATTGATGAAGATATTACCAATCGTTATTATCAGATAGAAGCCATAAAAGCTGTTGCCGAAAGATTTGAAGACAGACACAGAGGTGCTTTATTGGTAATGGCAACAGGTACAGGAAAAACAAGAACTTCTGCTTCTTTGGTAGATGTGTTATCAAAAGCCAATTGGGCAAAGAAGATTTTATTTTTAGCAGATAGAACAGCTTTAGTTACACAAGCCAAGAACAACTTAAACGATTATTTGCCTAATCTTCCTTCTGTAGATTTACGAGAAGAAAAAGAAGATGTAGGAAGTAGAATTGTGTTTTCTACCTATCAAACGTTAATCAATTTAATAGACGAAGATAAAACAGGAGATACTCGCACTTATGGAGTTGGACATTTTGATGTGATTATTTTTGATGAAATTCACCGTTCTATTTACAACAAATACAAAGCAATTTTTAATTATTTTGATGGGTTAAAGATTGGTTTAACTGCAACTCCTGTCGATTTTTCAGAAAGAAATACCTACGAATTATTTGGATTAAATGTAGGTAATCCTACTTACAATTATGATTTAGATAAAGCCATAAAAGATGGTTACTTAGTACCTTACAAATCTTTTTCTGTTCAGACAAAATTTCAAAGAGAAGGAATTAAATATAGTGAATTATCTCCCGAAGAACAGAAAGAATACGAAGAAGAATTTGCAGACCCTATAACAGGAGAATTTCCTGATGAAATAGAATCTACAGCTTTAGACCAATGGATTTATAACACCAATACTGCTGATGCTATTTTAGAGTATCTGATGGAGCACGGAATAAAAGTAGATGGTGGTAATAAATTAGGGAAGACAATCATCTTTGCTAAGAAAAATAAACACGCAGAATTTTTAAGACAAAGGTTTAATGCTACTTATCCTGAATATGGAGATCAATTCTTAAAAGTAATCGATTATACGGTAGAATACAGACACGACTTATTAAATGATTTCAAGATTAAATACAAAAATCCTCAAATAGCTTGTTCAGTAGATATGCTAGATACAGGAATTGATGTACCTGAAATTGTAAATTTAGTGTTTCTAAAACCTGTAAAAAGTAGAGTGAAATTCTGGCAAATGATTGGTAGAGGAACTCGTTTATGTGAAAATCTATTTGGTTTTGATGAACATAAAAAAGATTTCTTAATCTTAGATTTCTGTCAAAATTTTGAATTCTTCGAAGAGAATCCAAAAGGAATAGAACCTGTAAAACAAATGTCTTTAGCTGAAAGAATTTTCAGAATCAGACTGAATCTTGCACAAGTTTTATTAATTCAAGAAGATGAAGAATTAAAAGCTTTAGGCGAAGAATTATTAGCTTATGTTCATCGACAAGTTGTAAATATCAACAATGAAAAGAGATTAAGCTTTGTCGTAAAACCTTATCTAAGAACTTTAGATAAATACCAGGAAAAAGAAAAATGGTATGACCTGTCTAAGGCTGATACTTATGAGTTATTAAATGAGTTAGCACCTTTAGTCTTTGAAAAGAGTCAAGATACTTCTGCATTATCTTTTGATTTGATGATGTTAGATTTTATGACAGCTAATCTTAATGGAGAAAGAAGACAAGTTTATTTAACAGAAAAAGTCATAGGAATATCAAATAAATTAAAGAAGCAAACTTCAGTTCCTCAAGTAAAAGCAAAGTTGAATACCTTAAATCATATTACACAAGAGGATTATTGGAGTGATATGAGTGTATTAGGTTTAGAACATATAAGAGTTGAACTAAGAGATTTGATAAAGTTTTTAACAGAAGAAGCGAAGAAAATAGTAACTACAAGCTTCGAGGATAATATAATCGCTGTTAATGAATCACCTGAAATCTATGAAGCACATTCTTTTGATAAGGAAGCTTACAAAGAAAAGGTGGAAAGATATATCAAAGAGAATCAATTTGATTTAACGATAGATAAAATTAAAAAGAACATCAAGATAACTCCTGCTGACTTAACCTATATAGAAAGCTTCTTATTTGAGAAAGGAAGTCTAGGGTCTAAGTCATTATTCCAAGAGGTCTATGGAGATAAGCCATTAGGTGAATTTATACGTTCAGTGGTAGGATTAGATAAAGTTGAAGCACAAAATGCATTTTCTAAGATGGTAAATTTTGCAAATTTAAATACTCAACAAATTCAATTTATGAATTTAATAATAGATTATTTTGCTGTTAATGGAGTGATGGACTTAAACCAGTTATTTAATTCACCTTTTTCTGATGTGTATTCAGGAGGAATGATTCAACTATTTGGTCAAGAAGTATCAACGAAGATAGCAGGTACGATCAGAGAAATAAATGATAATTGTGTTGCGTAAAATTAGATAACATATATTTTAAATATAAACCTCAACAGAAAACCTGTTGAGGTTTTTTTATGAACTAATATTTTAAAAATGTGGTTTATTTTTTAATAAAAACATCTATGCAAATAGACTGCACTGATGAGCTGTAAACTTGCAATAGAAATTAATTAGCGTTTAAAACTAAATTCAAATAACGATGAAAAAAATTCTATCATTAGCTGTAGTTCTACTATCAATTAATATGTTGTATGCTCAAGAAAAAATCGAACAATTAACATATGAGAATACACAAGATATAAACTACTTTAATACCGTTAAAAATGGTACAGAAGTTACTCAATATATTACCAGTAGTAAAAATACTGTAAGTATTGGCGATACTTTAATTTTAGGTTCTCCTACGTCCGAAGAGATTAGAACAAAAACTGTAGCTGGTTCTTATGGTAATCAATTAAGAGGTGGTATAGGACAATCTAGAGGTGTTTCAAAAAAAACTTACGAATTTATACAAATGGGAAGACCTGCTGGTTTTGGTAATATAATGGCTGCAATGAATGGTGATGCTCCTAGTATGGCTGATAATAGTTTTAAAAATACGAAAGTCATTGTTAAAGAGATAAAAACGTTTCACAGAGGGAGTAAAAATAAACCTTTATATGTAGTAATGGTACTAGGTGAAATAAATGGAAGAGCATTTGGTGTTAATAAATATTTAAGTGTCATGGATTCAGAATTAGCAATAGAGTCTGGTGAAATACTATTAAAGAATAGAAAAATGACTCGTGAAGAAGCTATCGAAAAACTTAAAGAAGCTAAAGGATTAATGGAAATTGAAATGATGACGAAAGAAGAATTTGATCAATTAAAAGAAGAGTTAACTCCTATTATTAAACAATAAAAAACAATTACCAAACCTTAACTCCTTAGTTGAGGTTTTTTATTAATCCCCTCGTATAATTTTCATTCCCCATTAAAGAAATTTGTATCGAGAAGTAAGACGATAAACAGAATAAAATTATTTTTGAGTTATTTTATTGACACAAAAAAACCTCGAAAATAATTTTCGAGGTTTTGTATTTATTATTGAAATGATCTTCTTATTCTGCAATACTTGGAACTGAAATCAATTCGTTTGTATCAGCATCATAATCGATTTCATCAAAACTAAATCCAAACAATTGTAAGAACTCATCATGATAACCTTTGATATCAGAAATTTCTTTAATATTCTCAGAAGTTACAATTTTCCACAAATCATCCACTTCTTTTTGTACATCTTCACGCATTTCCAAATCATCAATACGAATACGTCCATTTTCATCCAAAGGAACTTCTCCATTTGCAGTATACAAGCGCTCTGCAAACAAACGTTGCATTTGCTCGATTGTACCTTCATGAATTCCTTTTGCTTTCATTACTTTGTACAATAACGAAATATATAATGGCACAACTGGAATCGCAGAACTAGACTGTGTTACCAAAGCTTTGTTTACAGAAACGTAAGAAACACCATTTAAATCTGCTAATAATTCGTTGATAACAGGAACCGTTTTTTCTAAATCGTTTTTAGCCATTCCAATCGATCCATCTTTGTAGATTCTATGCGTCAATTCTGGCCCTATGTATGAATAAGCAACAGTTTTTACTCCTTCAGCTAAAACACCAGCAGCTTTCAAATCTTCCATCCAAAATTTCCAATCCTCACCTCCCATTACAGCAATTGTATTATCAATTTCTTCTTGAGATTCAATCGGATCAATTGTAATATCTGTAACTTCTGCTGTATGAAAATCTACTGTTTTATTTGTAAATGGTTCACCAATTGGTTTAAGAACTGATGAATACGCAACACCTGTTTTTGGGTGTGTACGACGAGGCGAAGCTAAACTGTAAACTACTAAATCTACTTGACCTAAATCTTGTTTGATTAAATCAATCGTTTGTTGTTTAATCTCATCAGAAAAAGCATCTCCATTAATACTTTTTGCATACAAACCAGCTTCGTGTGCTTCTTTTTCAAAAGCAGCTGTGTTGTACCAACCCGCAGTCCCCGGTTTTCTTGGCGCAGCAGGTTTTTCAAAGAAAACACCTATTGTTGCAGCATTATATCCGAAAGCAGCTGTAATACGAGATGACAGACCAAAACCTGTCGAAGCTCCAATTACCAATACTTTTTTTGGTCCTTCGGCTGAAATATTTTTTGATTTTACGTACTCAATTTGATTGTGAACATTTTTTGCAGTTCCCTCAGGATGAGTCGTAATGCAAATAAAACCTCTTGTTCTTGGTTGAATAATCATTATACTTAATTTAGTCGCATAAATTTATAAAATAAATTCTATATAACGAAACGATCTTTTTGTACATAAAATCATTCTATTTTTGAGATAATTAATAGGAAAACTGATTTCAATTTCCTATATTTACGATTACTCAAAACCTACTAACCTATGAAAGATATTCACATGGGCTCTTTAATCAAAAAAAGAGTCGACGAACTTGGAATTGATATATCCCGTATCAAGGGCTTCTTCAAAACTTATTCTGAAAAGGAAATTAATGCCCAATAGTTAAGCAAAAGTATACAAACAGACGATTTATTAAAATGGTCGAAGTTGTTGAAATATGATTTTTTTTAGAATTTATACACTGAAGAAAAAAAGAAATTTCTAATGAATACAATATCCCTAAAAACACTATTCATAATTGGATAAAAAACTCCTACCAAAAAATTAAATCTTATGATTTGAATTCTGTTTTAGAACTTTTAAAAACTTCAACAAAAAAATACATCTATTGCTGATAAGTTTAAAATCAGTCGAAACACTGTAGCTAAATGGCGTAAAATATATGAGTATAAAAAAACGGTTTCAAAAAGAAACCGTTTTTTTTATTTATCTATTATTTTTATCCTCTTTTATTACTTTATGTACCGCCAAAGTTGCAAACGGAATAAATGCGTACATCACATAAATAATAAAATCTTCATCGTCCCATTTATATATTCTTCTGACTCTAAAAAGTAAAATCAAATAAGCTGTAAACCAAAAACCGTGAAAACAACCAGCAAATGGCATTGGCAAAACATAACCGAATTGATATTTTATTGGCATTGTGACCAAAAATAAGAGCGTACAACTTATCGTTTCCCACACACATGATGTGCTAAACCATTTTTTTAACTTTTCGTCAGATACGTTTAACATTTTGCAAATTTAATCGTTTATTGATAGTAGAGGTATGATAATCATTAGTTAAAAATTTTATTTTTACTCAATTATTGAAATAACTATTAATATTTATGATTATTAAACGTTATAATTATTACTATTCATGATAATTACACATAATAATTATCAATATTATTTATTAAATTTGTAAAAATCCAAAACCTTATAATTAATGCATGTAGATAATTTTATTTCAAAAAAATTCAATTTAGCTTTACCCTACTGGACAATTATCTGTCCCATTCTTGCCATTTTTTCATTAACAATAGCCGAAGGATTTAAAGATCAGATGTGGTTTTCTGGAGTCTTAGGAATCATTTTAATTTCAGCTGTTTTATCAGCTGTACATCACGCAGAAGTTGTAGCGCATAAAGTTGGAGAACCTTTCGGAACCATTATATTGGCTTTAGCTATTACAGTTATAGAAGTTTCGCTAATTGTTTCATTAATGATGTCCGAATCTACCGGCTTCCCTTCTGTTTTGGCAAGAGATACCGTTTTTGCTGCTGTAATGATTATTCTTACCGGAATTATCGGAATCTGTTTATTGGCTGGAGGAGTTCGTTATAGAGAACAGAACTTTATCAAACAAGGTGTTTCAACTGCTTTAATTACTTTAGTTGCAATATCTATATTGACCTTGGTTTTACCAAATTTTTTGACATCAGAAAAAGGAGGTGAATTCTCTTCTTCCCAGTTAATCTTTGTCGCAATTATTTCTCTTATTTTATATGGCGGATTTATTTCTGTCCAAACCATTCGTCATCGCGATTATTTCTTACCGCAAACTAGCAAAGATAATGTGACATCAGAATTACATGTCGAAAAACCAAATTTATTGACTACAATCTCGAGTTTAGTTTTATTATTAGTTGCTTTGTGTGCAGTTGTTTTATTATCAAAAAAATTATCGCCAACCATCGAAACAATTGTGATGGATTTAGGTGCTCCAAAATCATTGGTGGGAATTATAATTGCCGTAGTTATCTTATTACCAGAAGGTTTAGCCGCATATAAAGCCGCAAAACAAGACCGTTTACAAACAAGCCTTAACTTGGCTTTAGGCTCTGCTTTAGCATCAATTGGATTAACAATTCCTGCTGTAGCAATCGTATGTTATTTTACAGGACTAGAAGTAACATTAGGAATAGATGCAAAATCATCTATCTTATTAGTATTATCCTTATTCACTGTTTATTTATCATTAAATTCTGGTCGAACAAATATTCAGCAAGGAATTGTTTTATTAACACTTTTTGCTACGTATTTATTTACAACAATAGTTCCTTAAAGGAAATTTAAAGACATAAAAAAACGACTCAAAATTTAATTTTGAGTCGTTTTTTATTATTTTTTTGGTAAAGAAACCATATTCGAATCTAACTTTTGATCTTTTTCTAAGAATATTTTTCCTCTCAAAATACTTTGAATTGTATTGATTAATTCTTTCTCGAAAGAATCTCTTAATTGAGATTGATGAAAAATTAACGAAACTTCACGTGTTGGAACTGGCGACTCAAAGTTTTTAACAAATTTCTTATACTCTTGTGGCAAATCATCTGCAACCAAAGCAGGCAACAAGGTCATTCCATATCCATCATTTGCTAATTTAACTAAGGCTTCAAAACTTCCTGAATCTAACTTAATCGGACGATTTTTCAGATTAGAAGTATCACATAAAGCCAACACATTATTTCTGAAACAATGTCCTTCTTGCAAGATTAATAAATCAGAAGTGTTTAGATCATCTTCATTAATTTTATCTTTATCAGATAATCGATGTCCGTTTGGTACATAAGCTACCAATGGCTCATAATAAAGCGGTTTTTCGATAATTTGATCCTCGAAAAGTGGCGAAACCACAATTCCAAAATCCAACGAACCATCTTTTATTCCTTTTATAATTTTATCCGTTTGCAATTCTTTGATAATAAGATTTGATTTCGGATTATTTTTCTGAAATGTTTTATAAAATAAAGGTACCAAAGAAGGTAAAACAGTAGGAATAACACCAATAATGAAATCACCTTCTAATAAACCTTTTTCTTCGTTTACCAAGTGTTTCATTCGGTTAGCTTCCATTAAAATTGTTTTTGCTTGCGCAACAATTTTCTCTCCAATTTGAGTGATTTTGATTGGATGCGATGTTCTATCGAAAATATCAATATTCAATTCTTTTTCCAATTTCTGAATCTGCATACTCAATGTCGGTTGAGTTACAAAGGATTTATCAGCAGCAATTGTAAAGTTCTTATGCTCAGCCACTGCCAGCACATATTGTAATTGTACTAATGTCATATATAAAAATTGATATCTATAAATTTTTGTGATAAAGATATACATTATTATATTATCAATCTATATCATAAATCATAATTTAATCCATAAAAAAAGCTCGAATAAATTCGAGCTTATCATTAAATATAAATTTAATTATTTGTTTAATTGTTTCTGAATTTCAGCTGTCCAATCTTGTAATTTTTTAGCATCTTCTGGTTTCAAAGTTTGAGTAAAACCTTGTAATTCTTTTTGAAAATCTACTGATTGTTTTGTCAATTCAGCTAATTTATTTGCATCACCAGCAGTTGCAGCTAATTTCATGTCAGCAGCCCATTTGTTGTATTTTCCAACAAATTCAGTAATTTTTGGATCAGAGAAAGTTGGTAAATCTTTTGCTACATCAGCAACTTTATCCATTGTCTCTTTACCAGCTTCTACTTGGTCTTCTACTGTATTCGCTACATTTTCTTGTGTGTTTTCTACTTTTGCATCTACTTTTTCTTTTTCAGATTTACAAGAAGATAAAGAAACTACACCTAATACTGCAGCAGCTAAAAATAATTTTTTCATTTTTAATTAGAGTTTTAAAGTTAATATTTTTGATTGTTCAATTTAAACAAATCTAACGATTTATTTCTGTTAAATTTTTAATTTTCTTTCGAGAATTGGACTTCATATAAATTGGCATAATAACCTTTCTGTGTCAACAATTCGCTATGTGTACCTTGCTCAACAATCATGCCATTATCCATCACAATAATTTTATCTGCATTTTGAATCGTCGCCAAACGATGCGCAATAATAATAGAAGTTCTGCCTTGCGTTAGCTTATCAGTCGCTTTTTGTATCAATTCTTCCGACTCTGTATCAATAGAAGACGTTGCCTCGTCCAACACCAAAATCTCTGGATTATAAATATATGCTCTCAAAAATGAAATCAATTGACGCTGACCTACAGAAAGTGTCGAACCACGCTCGCTTACCTCACTGTAATAACCTTTTGGTAGTGACATGATAAAATTATCAATTCCAATAATTTTCGCAGCATTTTGGACTTCTTCCAACGAAATATCTTTATTACCTAAAACAATATTGTCATAAATCGTTGTATTAAACAAGAAAACATCCTGCAAAACAACTGCAACGTGTTGACGTAAATTCTTCAATTCCATATCATGAATATTTACATCATCTATTTTAATTGTTCCAGAATCGATGTCATAAAAACGACTCAATAAATTAATTATAGTAGATTTTCCAGCTCCGGTTGCTCCTACAATTGCAATTTTTTCTCCTGGTTTTGTCGAAAAAGAAATTCCTTTCAACACCAAATTATTCGGAACATAAGAAAACTTCACATTTTCAAAATCGATTTTACCTTTCACATGATCCAATTTTATTGTTCCATTATCTGGCAACGTTTGATCATCATCAATAATTTTGAACACACGATCTGCTCCTACCAAACCACGCTGAATGGTATTGAAACGCTCTGCAATTGCACGCATTGGCGCAGTTAACAACGTAACATATTGTGTAAAAGCAATCAAATCACCGACAGAAACATCTCCATAAACAGCAGTTCTAAGCCCTCCAAACCAAATCAAACTTCCCGTTGCTAAAGCCGAAATAATATCGACAACAGGAAACATTAATGAAAAATAGAAAACTGTTTTTAGATAGTTTTTCTTTAAATCATTATTAATCGAAACGAATTTATCATATTCTGCTTGCTGACGATTAAAAACCTGAATAATATTCATTCCAGTTAATCGTTCTTGCACAAACGTATTCAATTTCGCCACAATTGTGCGTTCTTCTTGGTAAACATTTTTCAATGCTTTTTGGAATAATCGTGTAATAATCATCATCAACGGAAGAATCACAATCACAACCGTTGCCAAAACCCAGTTCATCCAATACATCACAAAAACGATGAAAACGATTTTCAATACATCGCCTAACATCACTAAAATTCCATCATTGAAAACCTCAGCAATCGTTTCGATATCAGAAACTGAACGCGTTACCAAAACTCCATTTGGCGTTTTATCGAAATACCCAAGCTTGAATTTGATCAAATGATTGTACAAACGAACGCGCAACAAACGGATAACTCGCTGTGCAACAACATTCGCTAAATAAACCATAAAAAAGGATAAAATACCTTCGAAAACTAATACCAAAGATAGTTTCACGATTTGCATTTGAAGCCCTGGTAAATCTTTTGTCTGAATATAATCATCGATGATATTTCCCGTTAAATACGGACGATAAACAGAAAAACACGCACTAAAAACCGCTACAAAAACCACCGACCAAAACATCACTTTGCTTTGCGCCCCGATTTGTAAAACACGTTTTAATCCATTAAAATCAAACGATGTATTCTCGTTATTTGAACTCATTTTTAAATAATTCTTTTGGATATTGAACATCTACCAAATACAATCCTTGCGCTGGCGCAGAAGCTCCAGCCGAAGAACGTTGTTTTTGTTCAATAATTTCTTCAAAATCATGGATAGAAATTCTTCCTAATCCAACCTCAACCAATGTTCCAACAATTGCGCGCACCATATTTCGCAAAAAACGATCGGCAGTGATTTGAAAAATCAATTGTCCGTTTTCATTTTTGCGCCAAAACGCCTCTCTTACATCGCAAATATTTGTTTTCACATCGGTATGTAATTTAGCAAAACTTCCGAAATCTCCTTGCTTAATTAACAATTTTGCTGCTTCATTCATTTTTTCAATATCCAATTCACGGTTAAAAATCCAAGCGCTATCAAACGCAAAAGGATCTTTGAAAGGTGAAATAAAATAATTATATGAACGCGAAGTCGCATCAAAACGCGCATGCGCTTCATCATCCATCAAAAATAAACGATAAGCAGCGATGTCTTTTGGTAAAAAAGAATTTAATTTTTTGATTAAATCAACCGATAATTCATCTTCATAATCAAAATGAATAAACATCTTTTTCGCATGAACACCAGAGTCTGTACGCCCTGCACCGACAATCGAAATTTCCTTTCTTAAGATTTTAGACAATCTATCTTCAATAACTTCTTGAACCGAAATTTGATTGGGTTGAATTTGATAACCAAAATAATTTTTCCCGTTGTATGCTAATTCTAAAAAATATCGCAATTGTTGTAAATTTGAGCAACAAAAATACAACCTTTTGAAGAAAATTCTTTTACTTTCGGACACGCATTCTTATATCGACGATAGAATTTTGGAATATGCGCAACAAGCAGACGAAATTTGGCATGCTGGAGATATTGGCGATATTTCTGTAACCGATAAATTAGCTGAAATAAAACCTTTGCGTGCTGTTTATGGAAATATTGATGATAATAAAGCGCGCGCAGAATTCCCGCTCAACAACAGATTTACGTTGGAAGGTGTTGATGTTTGGATTACGCATATTGGTGGTTATCCAGGAAAATATAATCCTGCAATTCGAAAAGAAATCACAGAAAATCCTCCGAAATTATTTATTTGTGGACATTCACACATTCTAAAAGTGATGCCTGATAAGCAATTGGGTTTAATTCATATGAATCCTGGCGCAGTTGGTAAACACGGTTTCCAGAAAGTTCGTACGATGTTACGTTTTGAATTAAATAAAGGAAGAATTGAGAATTTAGAAGTGATTGAATTTAAGAAATGATTTTCGAATCTCGCATTTCGAGATTCGAAGTTCGCATTTCGCTTTATTTCGCCAACTTGAATTCTTTCAGAATTGTAATAAACTTCGGATTAGTGATATATTCTCTAAATTCGTGCGAATCTTGTCCGGAAAAATCAGTTTCTTCTAAAAATGTATAATTTTTAGAAAGTTCATCAAACAAATCTTTTTTGTAACCAAAATCTGTCGCAATCAAACTTCGAGATAAAAATCCAATCTTTACTTTCCCTAATACATAATCCGTGTCATTTATCGTGATATGCATACGTTTTAATTGAGGTGTAAACGTTTTTAATTGATTATTATCCAACGTAAAATCAATTTTTCCAATTGCAGGCGCCAACATAATACTATAAATTTTATTGTTATTTTCTAACAAAGTTTCTGCATTCGTAAAATCCACATGATGCGCATTTTCAGCACGTTTTATTTCACTTTCGCGTAACGAAGGATTCACAAGTGAACTCAAAACAACCGATGCGCCACGACTATGCGAAATCAAATAAACATCTTTGTTATGAATGACATTCAAAATTCTACGAAGTCCAAAAACGCCCGCCATTTGGCTATTTGTCGTTGCACTTACCCAAACTTTTGCTGCTCCAAAAAGACTTTCGTTCACCAATCCATCCCAATAAAAATTAATTACCTCATCATTCGAAGAATTAATATTCATATAAGTTTTGGCTTTGTTGTAATTTTTCAAGCTAAACATATAATCATTGTCAATTCCATGCACAAAAATGATGACACGTTTCTTATTTTTAACTCTTTTTTCGATATTTTTCAAACGCAAACTTTCATAAGAAGTTAATTGATTTTGAAAATTGCTTTCAGTCGCAATTTTCATTAATTAATAATCTCTACGACTTGCATTTTTAGGAGGTTTACCATACGATTTCAACCAATTATCTGGGTAAAAATTTCCGTTTTGATCCACAAAAGAACTTGTTGTATTTGGTTGAATAAAATTATTTGGATTCTGAGAGGTTGGCACATTATGTATTGCTGCACATGACGTTAAAAAACTAATCACGAAGATATAAAACAAGTTTTTCATATGATAAAAATTGGTATGCGAAGTAACTACAATTTTCTTTATTTCGCAATAGATTTTGTACCTTCAACCATAAGTTTAACAAGGTTTTAAGTGAAATATACAATCAAACAAATTTTAGACGAAACAAATCATCGTGCTTGGAAATATCCTTCAAAATCATGGAAATATTATCAAGAATGGAACAAAGCTTTATTTTTTCATTACAGAATTGACAAAGAAATTTTGAGAGAATTAGTTCCAAAAGATTTAGAAATTGATGAAATAAATGATTCTGCTTGGGTTTCTCTTGTCGCCTTTACAATGGAAAAAATTCGACCTCGCTTTTTTCCTGCATTCTCTCCTATTTCTGATTTTGACGAAATTAATTTGAGAACCTATGTGACAAAAGACGAAAAACCTGGCGTTTATTTTTTATCGATTGAAGCTGGAAAATTATTTTCTGCAATTTTAGCTAAATCATTATCAGGTTTACCATACGAAAAATCAAATATCAACAGAACCGAAAATTCTTATCAAGCCAATCATCCCAAACGAAATTTCTCTTTATTAACGGATTTCCATGTTGGAATGCAAGTAAAACACAAAACTGAATTGGATTTATTTTTGACTGAACGATATTGTTTGTATTTGGAAGATCACAATCAATTGTTTCGTTATGAAATTCAACATTTACCATGGAAAATCAATCAACTTGAATTAGATTTTTTAACGATTGATTACCAACCTCAAGATTTAAATATCCATTCGAGACCAGATTTAGTGCATTATTCAGAAGGTGTGCAAGTTGTCGCTTGGGAGAAAGAAAGAGTTTAACAATTAAATTTTCTTCTTCAACAAATGTTGCATTCCATTGAACCATTCACGTTGAGAACCGTCATCTATATAACCGACTTTTAGATACAAATCATATGCTGATTTATTGTTGAAATTAACCGCTAAAACCAATTCATCAATTGTAGGAAAATTATCTTTTACAAAATCATCCATCAAATTCATCGAAATTTTTCCGTAACCCTTTCCTTGAAATTCTGGATTTATCGATAAAGAACGCAACAACAACGAATTCGTATTATTCGTCATCTCCAATTTATCGTCACCATAATCTAACACAAAAAAACCAATTGGCACTTCATCTAACAAAATTGTAATTGGTTTTGCATGTCCATCTGTGCGTAATTTCAAACGCTCAAAAGTCTCGATAGGCAAGGCTGTAAAAGGAATTTGGTCTTCTGGCAAATTGTATAACAAAGCATCGTGATGTTTGGTTTCTGTATGTTTGAGTTGAATTGTCGACATGCTAATTATTTTAATTAAAATTAATCAAAACATTCTAAATCTTATGTAAAAACAACAAGGTTTATCTATTAAATTTTAACGAATTATCAATAAAAATTTAAAATCATTCTAACTAAAATACTTTTTAAATTGTAGATAATTTCAATCTAAAATCTACAATTATGGATAATCAAAATAAGTTAAATATTCAAATCGGGACAACTCAAAATACAGATGGTATCTATGTAGAAGTCACAGAAAATGGACCTTATATCTTGCACGGAAAACCTAAAATTGTTCAGCAATTTATCGTTCCAAATCAGCAAGGAATTTCTATCAATTACCAAGAAGGAGAAGAATTTGAAGCAAAAGATGCAACTTATATTTGTCGTTGTGGATTATCCCAGCACAAACCTTATTGTGATGGTTCGCATAAAAAAGCAACAGAAAATGGTGTGGATTTAACTGAAAAAGCAACTTTCAATCCCGAATTATTAACTGCAGAAGTTATAGAAGGACCTGTTGTTTCGCTCACTGATGACGAAAAATTATGTGCTTTTGCTCGATTTTGTGACAATGGAAAACGTATTTGGAACCAAGTTGAAGATTCTACACAAAACTCTGTTGATTTGAGTGTTGAAATGGCACATCATTGTCCTTCTGGACGGTTGATTGTTTGGGATGAAAATAATCAACCAATTGAAGATGATAACACCTCAGCTTCTGTTGGAATTATTGAAGATGTTGCGAATGATTTGAGTGGTCCTTATGCATTATGGGGAGGAATTCCGCTAAAAAGTGCGAATGGCGAATATTACGAAGTGCGAAATCGACAAACAATTTGCCGTTGTGGACAATCTTCTAATAAGCCTTTTTGTGATGGAACACATGCTTCTATGAGATTTCAAGATGGATTACCAAAGCAACCAAAAGCAGACGGGAAAGTTTTTTAATAAAATGATATTAACATAAAACGCTCAAGAAAATCTTGAGCGTTCAATATAATAATGATGTTTATATTTTTTAATTATTAATTACACCAGAACCTAAAAGTTCATCTTCAACATACCAAGCACAGAATTGACCTTCTGTAATTGCTGATTGAGGTTTTTCAAATTCAACATACATTCCGTTTTCAGCTTTGTGTAAGATTGCTTTTTGCAAAGGTTGACGGTAACGAATACGCGCCATCACTTCCATTGTTTCGTTCGCTTTTAAAGTTAAATCTTCGCGAACCCAATGTACTTCTTCCTCTTTTATAAACAATGCTTTCTTCAACAAACCAGGATGATCAGCACCTTGACCTGTGTAAACAACATTTGTCTCTACATCTGTATCAATAATAAACAAAGGTTCTACTTTTCCTCCAACTCCCAATCCTTTTCGTTGACCGCGAGTGAAATAATGTGCACCTTGATGTTTACCTACAATTTCTCCGTCTTCTTGTTTATATGAGAAACCTTTTGCTTCGAAATCTAATGCTTCATATTTATTTGCAAAAGTTGGAATTTCTCTTTTATATCCGTTCCAATCTTTGGCTATTTCTACAATTACACCTTCTTTTGGTTTTAATTGTTGTTGCAAAAATTCGGGTAAACTAACTTTTCCAATAAAACATAAACCTTGCGAATCTTTCTTATTCGCTGTAACCAAGCCTTGCTCTTGCGCAATTCTTCTTACTTCTGGTTTTTCTATATCTCCAATTGGGAATAATGCTTTGCTTAATTGATCTTGCGACAATTGACACAAGAAATACGATTGATCTTTATTGTTATCATAACCTTTTAACAATTGAAAAATCTCTTTTCCATTTTCATCAATTGTAGAAGTTTTTCGTGCATAATGTCCTGTTGCAACGTAATCTGCTCCAAGTTCTAAAGCTGTTTTCAAAAACAAATCGAACTTAATTTCTCGGTTACACAACACATCAGGATTTGGTGTTCTTCCTTGCTCGTATTCATTGAACATATAATCTACAATACGTTCTTTGTACGAATCAGACATATCAATTACCTGAAAAGGAATATCTAATTTTTTAGCTACCAACAAAGCGTCTGCACTATCTTCTATCCATGGGCATTCATCTTCCAACGTTACCGATGCATCGTTCCAATTACGCATAAATAATCCGATCACATCATAGCCTTGCTCTTTTAGCAAATAGGCTGTAACACTTGAATCTACTCCTCCAGAAAGTCCTACGACAACTCTTTTCATCTTAAAAAATTTCAGTCTACAAAGTTATAAAATAATATTCGACGAATGACGATCCAACATCAATCTATTTTTTGAATGAGTTTGACTGAAAAAATAGGATAAAAATAAGGGTACAAATTCCAGTTAAAAATGGATAATATAAGTTTGATAAAACATCAACCGAAGAAACCTTTGTTCTACTTGAAATTGTATTTGCAGCAGCAACAGCAGCCAAAACTTGTGCACCATAAGGTAAGATTCCTTGTACAAAACATGAAACCGTATCCAAAATACTTGCCACACGTTTTCCCTCTAAATCATGATGATCAGAAATATCTTTTGCAATTTTACCACAAATCAAAATTGTAATCGTGTTATTTGCCAAACAAGTATTCGCCAAAGCTGTAAGCGACGCAATACTCATCTCAGCCTGACGTTTTGTTTTAATATTTTTGGTTAGATGATAAATGATAAAATCTAATCCACCATTTAGACGAATAATTCCAACAATTCCACCAATAATTAAACAAATAATACTCAACTCAAACATTCCTTTAAAACCTTCATTAATAGAAGAAACTAAGTCTAGTAAAGGTACACCTGAATAGAACAAACCAATTCCAAAAAACGAAAGAATTCCTACAATTAAAGCCCAAATCACATTAATTCCAGACATTGCAAGTCCAAAAACTAATAGATAAGGTAAGATTAAAATCAAGTCAAAATCTAACTGTTTTCCTTGGAAATTGGTTGTGTCAAAATGTTGAGAAAGTGAAAAATATATAATCGTCGAAACAATAGCTGCTGGAACTACTATTCGAAAATTAGTTTTAAATTTAGATTTCATACTAACTTCTTGCGTGCGTGTTGCAGCAATTGTTGTATCAGAAATAAACGATAAATTATCGCCAAACATTGCTCCACCAACCACTGCTCCTAACAAAATTGGCATAGAACCTGGAATCATTTTATCCATTTGTACTGCAATCGGCGCAACGGTTACAATTGTTCCAACCGATGTGCCCAAAGCCGTCGCAATAAAACAAGACAACAAAAAGAATCCTGCTACAATAAAGGAAGCTGGAAGGTAATTCAAGAATAAATTAACTGTTGATTCTACAGCACCAATTGTAGATCCTAAACTTCCAAACGCTCCAGCGAGAAGAAAAATTAAAATCATCAACATAATTGTTTCTTCACCCGCATTCTTACAAAAAGCCTCGGCTTTCGTATGAAATGAAACCTTAGGGAATTGAACAAATGCAATTACGAGCGCCAACATGAAAACAACCAATGCTGGAACGGAGTAAAAATCGTTTAGATAAATAGATGCCGAAAAATAGACAAGTATGAAAATGATTAAAGGCAATAAAGCCCAAAAATTTCCTTTTTTTATGATCATATTACTAAAAATTCAGAAAAATATTCTGCAAATATCTATCGAAATTTTAAAACATGAAAATCAAATATTTATTGATTTATAAGTTTTTAGGACAGTAGAATAAAAAAAGGAACATCTTTCGAAAGATATTCCTTCATTTAGAAAAATTTTCTAAAAACTGTATTTTTATTTCGCAATTAATTTATTTGTTTGTGTAATTGCGCGCTCATTTTTTTCTTCAATCCAAGTTTTACCTTTTATTTTTCGCATCACATTATCGTATGTACGCATCAAAAATATGTTATAAATCGCTTCGGACAAATTTTTTGGTTTATGTGCCAACGAACGCAAACTCATCGAGAAACCTGGCGTCAAATATTTCATATAATGCCACCAACCTTCTGGCATATAAAGCATTTCTCCGTGTTTTAAGTCTGCTACCATCGGATTTATATTTTTCAACGCTGGCCATTTATCAAAATCAGGATTATCAAAATCAATATCTTCTCGACAAATTACCGAATGTGGAATTTTGTACATGTATTTCGAATCCTTTGGCGGAACAATAATACAACGTTTTTTTCCTGCAAAATGAAAATGTAAAATGTTCGCTAAATCGATATCATAATGCATAAAAACATTCGATCCTTCACCTCCAAAAAATAACATTGGCATCGATTTGAAAAGATTCAAACCCAAATCTGGCATTTTATAATCTTGTTGCAATTGCGGAACTTGACTCATCAAATTGTACAAAAATATACGCAAATCTGTCGGCTCACTTTGCAACAAATCTACATATTCAGACATTTTCATCTTTGCTATTGGTTCATTTACTTTCTTCGTATAATCAACCGGATCATTATTGTATAAAGGGACAACCTTGTTGCCTGCAACTTGTTTTATATACTCAAAATTCCACTTTTCGTACGCAGGCCAATCCTCTGTAATTCGCTCTACTACAACTGGTTTTTGAGGTTTAACGTAATATTTCTGAAAATCTTTTGCAGAAATACTTTCTACTCTTTCAACTTCTGTGAAATTAAAATTCATCTTTTATGTAAAATAAAGTGCAAATTTACTTAACTTTTTTGTTAAATCTGAACGATGCAATTATTAAACCAATCTTTTTTAAATATGATTTAATAATTATTTTTGATTTGACGATTTATTAAATATACATTAAACTTTACTATAACTGATGATAGAAAATACATCAATTCTTTCATTATCTTTACATTGAATTTTTAAAATCGATTCGTTGAACACAAAAAATCTATTTTTTTCCATTTTTTTTATTCTACTGAATACGTTTTGTTGTGCACAGCAAATTTTTCCGTATTTGGAACTTAAAGATGAGGACGATTTTGAAAAAATAGAAGCAATTTCTCTCGAAAATGACTATAATTTTCATCATTTATTGGGTAATTTGAGTCATAATTTTACATTTCAGAACAATTCTTCGGAAGATATTTTGGCTAAATTTATTTATCCTTATCAAGCTTCTCAAAATGTGTACGAATTAAAAGCTTTTGTAAATGATAAAGTTTTCGAAATTCAATCCAAATCTATTGTAGATATTCGAAAAGAGTTAAAAAATATTGATGCTTCAACTATTTTTAAAAATCAACAAAACAATCAAGTTTTACAATTAGATTTAGGAAAAATTCCTGCACATGCTACACTAAAAATTCAGCTAAAAGTTTCGAAAATTATTGAAGAAAATAGTTTGAATTATCAAGTTTCATTTTTAGAATTTATCGTGAAACGAACAGAATCTTTTACCCAAATTCATCGTTGGAACAATCAATTGAATGGTTACCCGAAAAACATAAATTCAGTTATTCATCTTTCGGGAAATTTTCCGATTTCAAAAATTGTTTCTGATTTAAAATTTTCAAAGGAAAATGATCGAAATTATGTTTCAAAAAATTTCGATAAAAAGATTCCAACTCTTCAATATGCTTATACAAAAAATGAACTACAAACAGGAATTGAAACGTTTACTGAAAATGGTTGCGATTATATTTTAGGAACAATTGAACCTGCAAATAATCCTTCTAAATACAATGCTCCGCGAGAATTTTTGTTCGTTTTGGATGCTTCTGGTTCTATGATGAATCAACCAATTGAAACCACCAAAAAATTGATGAATCAACTTCTTCCAAATCTAAACGAAACAGATAAATTTAATATGTTGGTTTATTCTACGAAAAATGAATTAATTTTTAATTCTTCTCAATTTCCAACGAAAGAAAACATCACTTTAGCTTTAGAAAAAGTTAATTATTTGAATGGAACTGGCGAAAAATTATTGGATGAAGCAATAGAGCAAATTCAGAAAAATCCTTTTGATAAAAACTATAAAAGAATCATCGCAATTATTTCTGATGGAGCGATAAATTTGAATGAAACGGTTTATAATTCACTCCGAAATTATGCAAAAGATACTCAATTTATAACATTAGGAATTGGAAAAGAATTAGATTATCATGCGATGAATTTCATAAGTTTAGCAACAGGAACGCTTCCGATTACAGTCAATGAACCAAAAGAATTGAATCAAAAAACAGCTCAATTTCAGCAAGCTGTTTTGAATTCTTCTATTTATCACCTTAAAGTTCAATCATCCCAAATCAACCTCAACGAAACGTTTCCGAAGAATTTCAATACGTATTTAGCTCAAAATTCGGTCAATTTTGTTTCGCGTGATTGCAATCGTCGTTATCCAAAAAAAATCGAAATCATAGGTCTTCAATCCAACCAAAATTTCACTCAAAACTTTGAGATTAAACAACCAAATCCAAGTGAATTTACAGAAGCAATTAAATTTTATTGGGCAAAACAAAAGATCGATTATCTCTTAAAAGATGAAGAACGTTGCGGTGAAATGTGCAAAAAAGATGGACGATATCGAAAAGAAATTGAGAAAATTGGAACTGAATTTAACATTTCAACACCTTATAATTTATTGATTCAAAAAGGAAATATAGAAAATTACAACAATGATTATGATACAGATGCCGATGGCGTGATGGATATCGAAGATGAATGTCCGTATATAAAAGGAAATCGTTTTGGAAATGGTTGTCCTGAAAGTAATTTGAGTGATAAAAAGATTGGAAATTATGTTCAAGATTATTCAAATTATTTGATGGAGACCGTCGAATTTGATTTTAATAAAGCTGAAATCAGAGCGATTGATTATCCAAAATTGAATGAAGTTGTTGCAATTATGAAACGAAATCCATCGCTTCATTTTATCATCGAAGGTCACACAGACGCAGTTGGAACAGAATCTTACAATTTCGATTTATCACAACGAAGAGCAAATGCTGTATTGAATTATTTGGTAGAAAAAGGTCTGAATAAAAATCGATTTTCAATTTCTGCCAAAGGTTTTTCGGATTTGAAATACAAAGAATGTAATCCTGCCACAAATTGTATTGATTGGAAAAATTTTGAGAATAGACGAGTTAGATTTAGGATAAAATAATTATTGTAACAAAAAAAGACCAAGCTTTCACTTAGTCTTTTGTATCTTATAATAATTAACAGCTTAAGAAATTCTTTCAATCAAAGCCATGTAAAATCCATCATAATTAGTTTGAGATGGATAATGCATTTTGTCTGAAACCATTTTATAATTTGGATTATTTTTCAAGAATTTTTCTACTTGTTGTTCATTTTCTTGTGGTAAAATAGAACAAGTTGCATAAACCATCATTCCACCAACTTTAATGATTTTAGAATAATCAGCTAATATTTTTTCTTGTGTTGCTAATATTTCGTCAATAAATTCTGGTCTTAATTTCCATTTTGCATCAGGATTACGTTTCAAAACTCCCATTCCAGAACAAGGCGCATCAATCAACAAGCGGTCAGCAGAATTTTCCATACGCTTGATTGTTTTTGCTTCAATCACCTTTGTTTGTACATTTTGCACATTGTTACGTTTTGCACGACGTTTCAATTCTTTCAATTTCCAATCGTACAAATCCATTGCAATAATTTGCCCTTTGTTTTCCATCAAAGCAGCTAAATGCAATGTTTTTCCTCCTGCACCAGCACAAGCATCTACCACACGCATTCCTGGTTGAACACGTAAATATGGCGCAATCAATTGTGATCCTGCATCTTGAACTTCGAACCAACCATTCTGAAATTCATCTGTACGAAAAATATTTGTTTTCTCTTCTAGCTCTAAAGCATCTTGATATTTCGATAAAACTTTCGTTTTTATTCTACGCTCCTTCAACGCTTTTTGTAATGTTTTACGGTCTGTTTTCAAGGAATTCACACGTAAAACTGTTGGTGCTTGCGAGTTCATTGCATGCACTTCATCTAACCAACGATTTCCCAACGACTTCTCTCCTAACTCGAACATCCAATCTGGATACGATTCAGCAACCGCAATATTTTTAGACGAATTGTGATGTCTTTTCAAGACTTCTTTTGGATAGATTTTTTGAAATTCTTCCCATTTTGGTAACGTTTGCTCTGGATCTAAAGCAAACCAAGTTCCAACAAACTCCCAAATTGTATCAGGAGAAAGCGGACGGCTCATTGCCCCTTCAACCAAACGTTTCCAACGAACTAAATCGTAAACCGTTTCGGCAATAAAAGCACGATCGCGCGCTCCCCATTGCTTATTAGATTTCAATGTTCGCTCAACTTCTTTATCTGCATATTTTCCTTCGAAGAAAATTTGTTGCAATGTGTCGGTAATTCCGACAAATAAATTTTTATATGGTAAAATCTTCATAACTCGGTGCAAATTTACAAAGACTTAAATGATTAGCGTAATTAATTTATAAGATTATACAACTTCAAAAAGATCTTTTATCTTTTGAGGAACCTCAACCACTTTATTTTGCTGATAATCGAAGGTCACAATTCCTGTTTTCGCTTTTGCAATTAATTTATCTTTTGTAGAAATTTTATAGATTACATCAAAACTAACACGCGAAAAATCTTGCACACCAATCTCAATCAACAATTCATCACCATAAAAAGCTTGATTTTTATACTCAATCGCAACATCACCCATAATCACACTTACACCTCCAAAATCTAATTCCGAATAGCCATAATGTTGAAAAAACTGAATTCGCGATTCATGTATAATGGACAATACTTTATCGTTTGCCAAATGATTTCCATAATTGAGATCAGTTATGCGTACTGGTATTATTGTTGAAAATAAAAATTTGTCTGAAAAATCTAATTTTATACGAGCCATTTTGTAGATATATTTGCTCAAAGATAAGAAAGTTGTATAAAAAAAAACGGGTTTAAGCTCCTCAGCTTAAACCCAATTGATTTTTAAAAAAACTTACACTAGTAAGTATAAATTTAACATTAAAAAAAATCAATCTTACTCTCTACTACCTAAGGTCAAATTTAGAAATAATTTAATAAACACCAAAACTTTTTAGAAAATTTTTATTATTCTTTTTTATTTAAAATAAGACTGATATTAAAAACTCTAAATATTAGATTATTATATAAAAAAAGCACTCTATTAAATACGACCTATATAAATAAAACATGCTATTTTTTATGTTTGTGAAAAATAGTAATTTGCAAGGCCAAACTTTTAACATGAATTTGATTCAATACATTCATCAACATCTTAATTCTATTTCAGAAAAATCAATCAACAATACAGTAAATTGTTTGAATGAAGATAATACCATACCCTTTATTGCGAGATATAGAAAAGAGGTCACAGGAAATCTTGATGAAGTTCAAATTTCTGCTATAAAAAAACTGCAAAATCAATACAATGAAATTGTTTCTCGAAAAGAATTTATTTTAAAAACATTGGAAGAGCAGAATCAATTGAGCAATGAATTACAACAACGTATTCAGAAAAGTTTTGATTTGGTTCAATTAGAAGATTTATATCTTCCTTATAAAAAGAAGAAAAAAACACGTGCAACCATTGCAAAAGAAAAAGGTTTAGAGCCTTTGGCAAAAATCATCATGAAGCAAAATAATATTCCTGATTTGGATGATTTAGCAAAAAAATATCTAAATGAAGATGTGACAAGTATCGAAGATGCTTTTGCAGGTGTACAAGATATTATTGCAGAATGGATAAATGAAAATGAATATGTACGTCATCGATTGCGAGATATTTTCAGAAAATCTGCTTTGATTGAAAGTAAACTAGTAAAATCTAAAATAGATGATGAAGATTCGGCTAAATACTCGAACTATTTTGAATACGAAGAATTATTGAAAAAAATTGCTTCTCACCGATTATTGGCTATTTTACGCGGCGAAAATGAAGGTTTTTTGAAAGTAAATGTATCAATTGATAAAAAAGAAGCCTTCAAATTTTTAGAATACACTTTAATCAAATCTATTCAACCAGAAGTTTCTTGGGTTATTGAGGAAGCGATAAAAGATGCTTACAAACGACTTTTAGCTCCTTCAATCTCAAATGAAGTGTTGAAAGAAGCAAAACAAAAAGCAGATGAAACATCAATAAATGTTTTTTCGAAAAACTTAAATCAATTGCTTTTGGCGCCACCTCTGGGAGAAAAACGAATTTTAGCGATAGATCCTGGTTACAAATCGGGTTGTAAAGTGGTTGTATTAGATGAGCAAGGTGATTTGTTGCACAACGAAAACATCTATCCGCATGCGCCTCAAAATGAAAAAACACAAGCCATCAAAAAACTAAAATCGCTTATCAATGCTTATAATATCGATGCAATTTCGATAGGAAATGGAACAGCTTCTCGCGAGACTGAAAATTTGGTTCAGAATATTGCATTTGATCGTCCACTAAAAGTTTTTGTTGTAAATGAAGCTGGTGCTTCGGTTTATTCGGCTTCTAAAATTGCGCGCGACGAATTTCCGGATAAAGATGTTACCGTTCGCGGTGCTGTTTCTATAGGCCGCCGTTTACAAGATCCTTTGGCAGAATTAGTAAAAATAGAGCCAAAATCGATTGGAGTTGGTCAGTATCAACATGATGTCGATCAAACTTTATTGAAAAATGAGTTGGATGATGTTGTTTCTTTCTGTGTAAACAAAGTTGGTGTAAATCTGAACACAGCAAGCAAACATTTACTAAATTATGTTGCAGGAATTGGTGAAAAAATGGCTGAAAATATTGTAGAATATCGAAGCGAAAATGGTGCATTTAATTCGAGAAAAGAGTTACTAAAAGTTCCTCGTTTGGGTGAAAAAGCATTCTTACAAGCTTCTGCTTTTTTACGAATTCCAAATGCAAAAAATCCGTTAGATAATTCTGCTGTTCACCCAGAATCGTATGCTCTTGTAGAGAAAATGGCGAAAGATTTGAAAGTTGATTTGAAAGATTTGATTCAAAATAAAGAATTGATTAATCAACTTGATTTAACCAAATATATTACCGAAAAAGTAGGTTTACCAACTTTAGAAGATATTAAAAAAGAACTTGAAAAACCTGGTTTAGATCCGCGTTCTACTGCAAAAGTTTTTAGTTTTGATCAACGATTAAAGAAATTCGAAGATTTGCAATTGGGCATGAAAGTTCCTGGAATTATTAATAATATTACCAATTTTGGCTGTTTTGTAGATATAGGAATCAAAGAAAATGGTTTGATTCATATTTCTAAAATTTCGAATGAATTTATTTCAGATGTAAATTCAAAAGTGCATTTGAGTCAACAAATTGAAGTAACCGTAATTGGAATTGATACAGAAAAACGTAAAATTCAATTGTCTTTGATTGATTAAGGAAAATAATTTCAAAATTAAAAGGCAATCTAACGAAAGATTGCCTTTTTGATTTTATTATTTTCTGAGCAGAAATTAATCCTCAAATTTTACTTTATATTGTTTATCAAACTCTTTTTTCTGCGCATCAGTCATTTTACTACGCATATATTTTATTGTAAATCCACCAATCATTTTATCACCTTTATAATACATCCAATCTGATAATTTAGTTGGATCTATCACAATTGTATCATTGTGTTTAACCAATTTTGTGTATTGAGGTACGTTGTCCACAATTCCTTTTAATTGATCGTTGTCCGAATATACATCACGAATCCAAATATGCTCTTTTTGTGTCGCATTCGGAATATCATACATTTGTTTGACAATAAAATTAGTTGTCGTTGTATCTTTCATCGACAACGCCAATTTGAAATCATCAAACGTTTGTTGCGCTTCCTTCCCAATACTATCCAAATCTTTTTGTTCTTGCTTTTGCTTATCCAAACCTTTATAAGCTTCTACTCCAGCATTTTCTTTGTTACCACAAGAAAATAATAAAACCGAAAAAGCTATTGCGAATAATGTATATTTCATAATTGTATTTCTTTGATTGTTGTCCTATAAAGTTACATAAATTTATTCAAAATAAGATAAATTCAACTCTTTTGGTGTTGGCTGAATCCATTTTTGATGACCAAAATAACTCCAAGTTGTATAAGCTAAATTGTAATTTGGATTTGTAAATTGATAATAATCGCTACCATTGACAGAAACTTTTGCATCCACAAAAACTTTGACATCTTTCACACCATTTTTCGCATAATCATATTTTACATAACGTGCAAATTGCCACATCATATCTGGGCTAACCGCCATTTTTGACATTTGTTTAAAGGTTAGATATTTAGTCAAATCTACTTTCTCGCGTTTCAAGAATTTACCTTTTTTCTGTGGATCTGGTTTCGAAACATATACCACAACTTCACCCGCTTTATTACGCAACATCATTCGCCAAGCCATGCGATGACCTTCCTCTGTCCAAAAAACATTTCCGGGAATAAAGTAATGGCGAACAGGTAAATATATTTGCCAAACTACGTAGAAAAACATCAAATAAGAGAACATGACACGACGAGTTGTCAATAAATTATCATCATCTGAACGATCCATCATAAATGATTTTTTAGGAAAAATAACTTCCTGAATTTTTACTGGATCATAAAAGAAAATTAACATTCCCAAAGCAAAGAAAGGAAATATCCCAATCCCGAAAACTGCTGAATTGAAAATATGAAAGGCTACAGCACATTTGAAAGCAATTCCGCGCGTTCTATTCATCAACATTGCAGGAATAATCAATAAATCGAAAAAGAATCCGCCCCAAGCAAACACTTGTGCAAACTCTAAACTACTTACAACTTTTCCTAAACCAACAAGATTATATTTTGTCGTCAATAAATCGCCATATTCGTGAAATTTCATTTGTAAAAAAACACCGTTAAACCAATCTGGATAAATCTTCGCGAAAGCAGCAAAAGTGTATACAATCAATAACTGAATAATGAATAAAGTTGGCACCCAATTGCGCATAGTTAGACGTTTTATTTTCGGGAAAATCAAACTATCAATCGAAAAGAAATGATGCGCAGGAATTATTGTCATCATCCAAGAAACTAGCATAAACAGATAATAATGGTTGTTGTAACTTGTTTTTTGCATGAAATACGTCAACGACCATAAAATAGAAAATACTATAATCGAAAATCGGTAAGCAAATCCAAACACGATAAACCAGCCTAAAATTCCCATGAGCACGTACAAATAAATCATATTTTGTCCCAAGAAGACATTTGTCCACTCGAATCCGATGAACGAAAATGTAATGTGCGGTTCAACAAAATTTGTTTGTACCCAACCTGTAAAAATGGCTCCCCAACATTCTGCAACAATTAATAAACCAAAGATTATTCGGAAAATTACAAGTGGAGAATTATCAACTTTTCGGAATAAATATTCGCTAAACATGATTGATTGTTAATTTTGGCTAATTTAAAAATAACCTTTAGAGTTTAGCTACTTTTAGCGTATATTTATTGTATGAAAACGAGGAAAATTATTTTGTTTGATGGAATTTGCAATTTATGCAATCAATCTGTTCAGTTTGTGATAGAACATGACAAAAAAAATCAATTTCAGTTTGCTTCATTACAATCTGATTTTGGACAAAATTTTTTGAAAGAAAATAATTTGGATGCCGCTCAATTTGATTCTATCGTTTTTATTGAAGATGATAAATTTTATACCAAATCATCTGCCGCACTTAAAATTTCGAAATATTTGGACGGAATAACTTCGTTGTTGACTATTTTTATGATTGTTCCAAAGCCTTTGCGCGATGTGGTTTATAGTTTTATTGCGAAAAATCGTTATCGTTGGTTTGGAAAACAAGAAAGTTGTTGGTTACCTAGTCCAGAATTGAAGGCAAAGTTTTTAGATTAAATTTTAAAGCTTTAACAAATAAAGCCAGTATTTTTTATCAAAAATTGGTTTTGTTCTTTGTTCATTACAAAACCTAAATCTTCATAAAGATGTCGAGCTGAATTCATAAATTCTGATGTATGAAGTGCGATAATTTTTTCATCTGATTCTTTTGCAAATAAAATACAAATTTTTATTAATTCTCTACCTATTCCTTTTCCTAAAAAATTAGGATGGACTCCAACCATTCTCAATTAAGTCCAATCTTTTTCGAATATTTCGGTAGGATTTCCTTTCGAAACTAAAAAAGCCATACCAATAATCTGATTATCGAATTCGCAAACAAAACAAGTAGATTTGGAAAGTAAATCTCTATACGATTGTTATGCACTTAAAAAAGAGTACATCTTATTCCAATTCAAAGGGTTTAAAACATGTTCGAATTGTTGATAAGAATCTATCCCAAGAGTACGAAGATTTTCAACATCAGATAATGTTGCTTCTCTATAAGTTAAAACCATATATATTTCTACTGACTTCTGTATTTCTCAATTGCAGCTTTTATTTTTTCGCGACGATTAGATGGTGATGGATGCGTACTCTGAAACTCTGGAACTTGGCTTCCTCCCGAAGCTTCTTCCAAAATATCCATTACACCAATCAATGCTTCTGGATTATATCCTGCTTGAATCATAAATCGAACGCCCAAATCATCAGACTCCAATTCATCATCACGACCATATTTCATGTTCACCATATTTGCCACAACTTGCGCATAATAAGCCGAATTTGCGTCTCCAGCTGCAACACCTGCCGCTCCTGCAATTCCTTGCGAAAGTTCTTGTTTCGACATTTGTTCTGCACTATGACGCGCAATAACGTGACCAACTTCGTGTCCCAAAACTCCAGCCAATTGATCTTCGTTTTGCAAACGCGTCAACAAAGCTTCGGTAATAAAAATTGGGCCACCAGGCAATGCAAAAGCATTTACAGTTCGATTATCTGCTAACACATAAAACTGAAATGGATAATTCGTTTTATGCGCATCACTAGTATTGACCACTTTCGCGCCTACTCGTTTTACAAGTTCTTGGTATTGGGCATTGCGAGATAGTCCACCAAACTCTTGAGCCATTTGCGGAGCCGAATTAATTCCCATCGCAATTTCGTCATCTTTGGTTAATGAAATATATTGCTTTTCGCCTGTAATTTCATTGACTTCCGAAGAAGAAAAATATTTTATAACAGAAAAAATAACAATTGCTGCGGCAATTATTAATTTCATCGACGTTCCGCCCTTTTGCATATCAATATAAGGTGTTAATTATTTTTTGTGCCTTTTCTTTAAAATCTCCAAAACATCTTTTAATTCAAAGCCACGCGCATGTAAAGCCATAAGGTAATAAAAGAAAACATCTGCCGATTCTTCCAAAAAGTTTTCGTCGTTATCTTGTTCCGAAGCAATCACCATTTCTACGGCTTCTTCCCCCATTTTTTTAGCGATTTGCGAATTACCTTTTTTATGAACACGTTTCATTTTAGATTTTTTCGCATCCTCTAATTTCGCCTCTTCCATCATTATTTCCAATTTCTTTAAGAATGGAAATTTTTTCTCTTTTTTGACTTCAGAAGTATTTTCATTAAGTTCCATAAAATCGTTTGTTTTCATAGATTTTTTTAAACGTAGAATAAATTTAAGAAATTCTACCGAATTATTTATCTCAATTCTATTGCCAATATTACTATTTTTTGAAAAAAAAGAAAGTTTTTATTCACATTTATTTCTAAAAAAATAAAATTCTAATCAATTCATTCAATTAATTTTTAAGATTGTTGTTCACTTTTATTTTAAGATAAAAAAACGTATTTTTACGCGAAAATAAACATAGCGCAAACACAATGAACACAAACGATTTTTCCATTAGACATATTGGAAACAATGCGCAGCAAGCAGCTGAAATGCTTTCTGTTATTGGGAAAGATTCTATTGATTCTTTAATTGAGGCAACAGTTCCTCAGAACATTCGATTGAAAAATGCTTTGGATCTACCAGAAGCTTTATCAGAATTTGAAGCTATTAATCATTTAGCTGAAATCGCTTCAAAAAATAAAAAAGTAAAAAATTATCTTGGATATGGATATTATGGTACAATTTTACCAGCACCAATTCAACGTAATATATTAGAAAATGCTGGTTGGTACACAGCTTATACACCATACCAAGCGGAAATTGCGCAAGGACGTTTAGAAGCTTTATTAAATTTCCAAACTGTTATTTCTGATTTAACAGGTTTACCTATCGCAAATGCCTCTTTATTAGACGAAGGTACTGCATGTGGTGAAGCAATGCACATGTTATTTGAATCTCGTTCTCGTGATCAAAAGAAAAACAATGTCAACAAATTTTTTGTAGCAGACAACTTATTCCCTCAATCTGTAGCAGTTTTAGAAACGAAAGCACACGGTTTAGGAATTGAATTAGTTGTTGGAAACTTTGAAACAACTGAATTAACAGAAGAATTCTTCGGAGCGATTGTACAATACATCGGAAAAGGAGGACAAATCAATAATTATAAATCATTTGTAGAAAAAGCAAATGCGGTTAACGTAAAAGTTGCTGTTGCAACAGATTTATTAGCTTTAACATTATTAACACCTCCAGGTGAATGGGGAGCTGATATCGCAATTGGTACTTCTCAACGTTTTGGTGTTCCAATGGGATACGGTGGACCACACGCAGCTTTCTTATCTTGTACAGAAGAATATAAGCGTGTAATTCCAGGACGTATTATTGGAGTTTCTCAAGATCGTTTAGGAAATTATGCATTGCGTATGGCTTTACAAACGCGTGAACAACATATCAAACGTGAAAAAGCAACTTCTAACATTTGTACTGCACAAGTATTGTTAGCAGTTATGGCTTCTTTCTACGCGGTTTATCACGGTAAAGATGGTTTACAATATATCGCTGATCAAATCCATACTAAAGCAGCTGTTTTACACGGAGGTTTAGAGCATTTAGGATTTAAATTAGTGAATACAAATTTCTTCGATACAATTCAAATTGAGGTTGAAAACTCTGACGAAATTGTGAAGATTTTTGCAGAAGAAGAAATTAATGTAAATGGATTCGAAAACGGAAAAATTTCAATCACAATTGATGAAATGACTTCTGAAGAAGATATTTTTGAAATTTTAAGTGTTTTTGCAACAATTAAAAACACAGAAGACGGTTTCGAATTTGAAGTAGATGATTCTTATTTACCTCAAGATTTAATCAGAACTTCTGATTTCTTAACACACGAAAACTTCAATTTATATCATACAGAAACAGAATTAATGCGTTACATCAAACGTTTAGAACGTAAAGATTTAGCGCTTAACCAATCGATGATTGCATTAGGTTCTTGTACAATGAAATTGAATGCTGCAACAGAATTATTGCATATGTCTTGGGAAAGAATGGGGAATGTACACCCTTTCACTCCAAAAGATCAAGTAGAAGGTTACCAAACATTAATCAAAAACTTAGAAGATTATTTAGCTGTAATTACAGGTTTTGATGCAACTTCTTTACAACCAAATTCTGGTGCACAAGGAGAATATGCAGGTTTAATGGTTATTCGTTCTTACTTTGAGGCAAAAGGAGAAGGACACAGAAATGTAGTGTTGATTCCACAATCTGCTCACGGAACTAACCCTGCTTCTGCTGCAATGGCTGGAATGCAAGTTGTTGTTGTGAAAAACTTAGAATCTGGTGAAACAGATTTAGTTGACTTGAAAGAAAAATGTGAAAAACATAAAGATAACTTAGCTGCATTGATGATTACTTATCCATCAACTTATGGCGCTTTTGATAGCAATATCGAAGAAGTTACTGAAATGATTCACGCATACGGAGGTCAAGTTTATATGGACGGTGCAAATATGAATGCACAAGTTGGATTAACTTCTCCAGGAAATATTGGTGCAGACGTTTGTCACTTAAACTTACACAAAACATTCGCTATTCCTCACGGAGGTGGAGGACCTGGTGTAGGACCAATTTGTGTTAAAGCACACTTAGCTCCTTTCTTAGGATCTTCTCCATTAATCGAAACTGGAGGAAAAGAAGCGACAAATACATTTGCTGCAGCTCCTTATGGTTCTGCGTTCATTTTACCAATTTCTTACTCTTACATTTTAATGTTAGGAGCAGAAGGTTTATTGAAAGCGACACAAGGTGCAATTTTAAATGCTAATTACATGAAAACTCGTTTAGAGAAACATTTTGACATTTTATATACAAATGGAAACAATGTAGTGGCACACGAATTTATCTTAGATTGTCGTCCATTCAAAAAAGCAGGTATCGAAGTTACTGATATTGCAAAACGTTTGATTGATTACGGATTCCACGCACCAACAGTATCTTTCCCAGTTGCTGGAACGTTGATGGTAGAGCCTACAGAATCAGAAAACAAAGCAGAATTAGATCGTTTTTGTGATGCATTAATTTCTATTCGTCAAGAAATCGACGAAGTTGCAAACGGAGATTATCCAGTTGACAACAATGTATTACACAACGCGCCTCACCCAATTCACTTGATTACAGCAGACGAGTGGGAATATCCTTACTCTCGTTCTAAAGCTGCATATCCAGCAGAATGGGTTCGCGAGCGTAAATTCTTTGCATCTGTTTCTCGTATTGATGATGCTTACGGAGATCGTAACTTAATTTGTACATGTGCTCCTATCGAAGCCTATATGGATTAATTATTCTAGAAAGAATATATTATAAATACAAATCGCTCTGAGAAATCGGAGCGATTTTTTTATTGAAATAATTTAAATGTTTAAAATGTTTGTATTTCTTAATTTTTTTTAAAATTCATTCTAACTAAACTTTTAATATTAAAACATTTATGAAAAATTATGCTGCCGAGTTTTTCGGTACTTTTTGGTTAGTTTTCGGAGGTTGTGGTAGTGCAATCTTTGCAGCTGGTATTCCCGAATTAGGAATTGGTTACGCTGGTGTTGCATTAGCATTTGGTCTTACTGTATTAACAATGGCTTATGCAGTTGGTCATATTTCTGGAGGACATTTCAACCCTGCTGTCTCTTTCGGATTATTTGCTGGAGGACGATTTGATGGAAAACAACTTATTCCTTATATTATTTCACAAGTACTCGGAGCAATTGCTGCAGCTGGTGTATTATACTTAATCTCATCTGGAAACTCAGATTTTGCAATTGACAATACCAAAGCTGGTGCATTCGCTTCCAATGGATATGGAGCCTTTTCTCCACATGGTTATAGCATGTTATCTGCTTTTCTAATTGAATTTGTCTTAACAGCCTTCTTCTTAATTGTTATTTTAGGTGCTACAGATAAATTTGCAAACGGAAAATTTGCTGGAATTGCAATTGGTTTGGCTTTAACATTAATTCATTTAATTTCTATTCCAATCACTAACACATCTGTAAATCCTGCCCGTTCTACATCACAAGCTATTTTTGTAGGCGGCGAACCTTTAACGCAATTATGGTTATTCTGGGTAGCACCAATCGCTGGAGCAATTGTAGGTGGATTAATTTATAAATTATTATTACAAAAAGACGAAAGTCAAGCATAAACTAAAAGCTCCGCATGAGCTTTTTTTAATTTATTATTAAATGATATTCTGGATACAATTCCTTTATTATTTCTTCGGAATGCTTAGGTAAATAATAGCACGAAACATATAAAATTAAAAATAATAGGGGTAACAATATAGCTGCACCTAAATTCAAATAAAAGAAATTAACATTAAAATGAAGAATTGACTGAATACCTAAATTAAATATTCCCGAAGCAGCTGAAATAGATATAAAATTTTTATAAATCGTTTCTACCAAAACTAATTTTATACCCAAATTTTTTGTTTTACGTTTATATTCCCTATTCAATCGTATAAGTTGAAAAATACTAAAACCATAAAAAAGTATTACTACAACAGCAAAAGTAATTTTTTCATCAATCAAAGTAAAAAGCATATAAACAAGAGCAAAAAGTAAAATCAATCCAATGTATTCTTTCGTTTTTAGATGATCTAAAATTGCTCTATTAATCAGTTTTTTATATTTCTTCTGAAGTTCTAATTTCCTGTTGTCAACAATATCTGAAAATCCAAATACACCAAATTTTTTAAACTCAATTTTTAAAGCATCTTCAAAAGAAATTGTTTCATCAAAATTCCATTGCTCTTCAATTCCACAAGCCAAATGATCAACTAACTCAATCTGTAAATCATAATATTCTACATAATGATTCTTAGTAAATTGAAATAATTTTTCAATTTCAATCTCATTTAATTTTCTCATAGATTAGACAATTTAGGATTAATTAAATTCTGTATTTGATCTATTGTTTCATTCAGTGACGCTAATCGATTGACAGTTTCTTCTTGTCCAATTTCGGTTAATTTGTAATACTTACGGATTCTTCCATTTATTTTTACTGCTTCAACTTCAATTACATTTTGGGTTTCGAGCTTATGTAAAATAGGATACAGAGCACCTTCTTTGATTTCAAATTGATTATTAGAAAGGATTTTTATTTTACTTATAATCTCGTAACCATACATTTTACCATTATCTTGTAATAATTTTAAGATAATTGGTTGTAAGGTTCCTTTATAAAATTGAACATCTATCATATACCTAATTTACTTATGTATAATAAAAATAATATTTTTTTTTAATTATTCTCCTCTTTCAGTAAAAAATCTGTAAAATAATATGTTAATTAAAATATAGGATTGTTCGAAGCTTCCTGTTACAATTCTATTCCTTTGTTTTGATGTTTTCTTTGTATACAAAATGTTTTAATAATCGCAATACAACATAAAGCACAATTAATACAATTCTATATTTGTATAATTTTTCTAATCCTTCGATTGGAAAGAAATTAACCGAAAGAATTAAAAATAACAAAATTGCAAGAATACAACAACTTAAAGGATTGATTAATTTACTCATTTAGATCATTTTCAATATTAGTTGATTTTTTAGATTACTTGTTACAAAATATGGTAAACAAAAATCCGTTCAAGTAGAACGGATTAAATTTTATTTTAAATATTTTGGTGCTTCATTATTCTTCATCATTTTATTTAAGCTACGTCCAATTCCTTTTGTGATTGTTGAAAGATTTTTAAAATTAATCACCGAAATTTCATCATTAACTTGATGATAATGATGTTGATTTTCCATATTGACCGATGAAAGTGAGTGAGAAACCACCTTATGATTGACAAAGTTTACATTATCTGAACGGAAAAACAATTGCTGTTGTAAATAAGGATCGTGCTCTACGTTAAACGTTTTGCAAGAATTTTTATTCATAATCTCCATCAAATCCGAACGATCACTTCCTGTCATATACACTTTACCTTCGCCAAAAGCAGATACCGTTCCAATCATTTCTAAATTCAACATCACTTTCATTTGCGGTAAATATTTTTGGAAATCCGGATTTTCAACCAACATTTTAGAACCAATTAATCCAATTTCTTCTGCATCAAAAGCCATAAACATCATGTTTTGCTTCACTTTCTTATTCTTAAAATAATCAGACAACGCCATTACAGCCGATGTTCCACTTGCATTGTCATCAGCACCATTAAAGATTTTATCTTCGCTTTTATCACTTGTTCCAACATGATCAAAATGTGCACCTACAGCATAAATATCAGTCGATTTACCTTCTTTGATTCCGCAAACATTTTGTCCTGTTTTCCCATTGTATTCAAATTCGATTAAATACGAATCACCAACACATGGTTTTAGATTATTTTCTTTGAACTTTTTTGCAATTAATTCAGCAGCCAATCGATTTTCTGGTGTTCCAAATTTTCGACCTTGCATAGCATCAGAAGCTAATTCTTCGACATATTTCTTTTGATTTTCTTTTGAATATTGCGCGTTTGCTTGATTGAAAGCAAGTAATCCAATTGCAAGTAAAGTATATTTTTTCATTTTTATATGTGTGATTAATTTGACGGAAGATACGAAAAATTAACTTTTCTTCTCAAACATCAATTCTTTTACTTTTTCTTTGTCTTCTTTTTCATTCTTTAGGTCGAACATTGTTCCGAAAATACGATCCCAAAACGTATTGGAAACGCCAAAACCTAATTCTTCGTCTTTATAATGATGCAAATGATGATTACGCCAAAGTGGTTTCATAAACTTGAAAGGTGGTGCAATAGCATGAATCAAATAATGCATAGATGCATACAATAAATAGCCAATCATAAAACCAGGAAAGAAAGCAAAGGCATATTTCCCTAAAATTAAATATTGAATCAAGAAAATGATTGATGCCAAAAGAATACTTGGAACTGGAGGCATAAACAAACGTTGTTTATCGCGTGGATAATGATGATGATTTCCGTGAAAAATGTAAACAATTCGTTTTAGACTTGGTTGTTCGGCTGTCCAATGAAAAAGATAACGATGCGCAAAATATTCGAACAAGGTCCAAAATAGCATCGCACCAAAAAAAATTGAAATAACTGTTATTGTAGATAAGTCGTAGCTATAAATACCATAATAAATACAATAGGAAAGTAGAGGAATGTACATTCCCCAAATAACTGCGGGATGACCTTTTGTCAACATTTCGAGGTATTTGTTTTCAAAGATTTGCGCTTGACCTTTATTATGTATTTTCTCAAATTTCATGGTTACAAAATTTAATTTACTTAAAAATAAGGTTTTAACATATTTTAAACAAACAATCTCTAAAAATTAATTGTTAAAAAAAATCCGAAAATCAAAGTTTGATTTTCGGATTATATGATAAATAAGAAAATTCTTATCTGTTTTCAATTTCAACGTAATCACGTAATGGTGCTCCTGTGTATAATTGACGAGGGCGACCAATTGGTTGATTTGTTTCGCGCATTTCCATCCACTGTGCAATCCATCCTGGTAGACGTCCAACAGCAAACATAACTGTAAACATTTCAGTTGGGATATCTAACGCTTTGTAGATAATTCCTGAATAGAAATCTACGTTTGGATATAAGTTTCTTGATTTGAAATACTCGTCTTCTAAAGCAGCTTGCTCTAATTTTTTCGCAATATCTAAAATAGGATCATTGATTCCTAATTTCTCTAAAACGTTATCCGCAGCTACTTTGATGATTTTCGCACGAGGGTCAAAGTTTTTATAAACACGGTGTCCAAATCCCATTAAACGGAATGGATCGTTTTTATCTTTTGCTTTAGCTAAGTATTTTTCAACATCTCCACCATCATTTTTGATTGCTTCTAACATTTCTAATACTGCTTGGTTAGCACCTCCGTGTAATGGTCCCCATAATGCAGAAATACCTCCAGAGATAGAAGCAAATAAACCTGCATGAGAAGAACCTACTAAACGTACACTTGATGTAGAACAGTTTTGCTCGTGATCTGCGTGTAAGATTAATAATTTGTCAATTGCATCAATAATAACTGGATCTAAGTCTAATTCTTGACCTGGTTTTTTGAATAATAATTGATAAAAGTTTTCTACATAAGATAATTTGTCGTTAGAGTAGTTAACTGGTAATCCTTTAATTTTTCTTTGTGTCCAAGACGCTAATACTGGGAATTTACCTAATAAAGTAACTGCCGCTTTGTACATATCATCTGGAGAAGTAACATCAACAACTTTTGGGTTGAATGCTGATAAAGCAGCTGTTAAAGATGTTAATACTCCCATTGGGTGAGCAGAACTTGGGAATGCATCTAAGATTTTGATTAAATCTTCTGACACATAGTTATACTCATTAATATCAGCGATAAATTTATCTAATTCAGCTTGTGTAGGTAATTCTCCTTTGATTAACAAATACATTACTTCTACGAAAGAAGATTTCTCTGCTAATTGTTCAATAGGATATCCACGGTACATCAACTTACCTTCTTCACCATCTAAAAAAGTAATTTTAGATTCGCATGCCCCTGTATTTTTGTAACCTGGATCCATTGTGATTAATCCAGTAGCACTTCTTAACTTGGAAATATCAATAGATTTTTCATCCATTGTACCAGTTGTAACAGGTAGCTCCAACTCATTTCCGTTGTAATTTAATATTACCTTATCTGACATTTTATAGTTTATATTATTTATTGCGTAATTTACACTTTTTTTATTAATTTGAGACTGATAAATATCAGTCTCAAATTATTTTATCGCTTAACTTTAAAAGCCTTAAGCCCTGGAAAAATTGCAGTTTCTCCAAGAATCTCTTCAATACGTAATAGTTGGTTGTATTTCGCCATACGATCAGAGCGAGAAGCAGAACCAGTTTTGATTTGTCCTGTGTTCAAAGCAACAGCTAAATCTGCAATTGTAGCATCTTCTGTTTCTCCAGAACGATGAGACATAACTGCTGTATAACGTGCATTTTGTGCCATTTGTACTGCTTTGATCGTTTCTGTTAACGTACCAATTTGATTGAATTTTACTAAGATAGAATTTGCTGTTTCAGCATCAATTGCTTTTTCTAATTTAGTTACATTCGTTACCAGTAAATCATCTCCAACAATCTGAACACGTTTACCGATTTTATCTGTTAAGATTTTCCAACCTTCCCAATCGTTTTCATCCATACCATCTTCAATCGAAATAATTGGATATTTCTCTGTCAATTCTGCTAAATAAGCTGCTTGCTCTGCAGAAGTACGGATAGCTCCTTTCTCTCCTTCGAATTTTGTATAGTCATATTTTCCATCGTGATAGAATTCTGATGATGCACAATCTAGTGCAATCATAATTTCTTCACCTGCTTTGTAACCTGCTTTTTCTATTGCAGAAATTACAGTATCTAAAGCATCTTCTGTACCATCAAAAGTTGGTGCAAATCCACCTTCGTCACCTACTGCTGTAGATAAACCACGGTCGTGTAAAATTTTCTTTAATGCATGAAAAACTTCTGTTCCTTTGCGTAAAGCGTCAGAAAAAGATGCTGCCTGAACTGGCATAATCATGAATTCTTGGAACGCAATAGGCGCATCAGAGTGAGAACCTCCATTTACGATATTCATCATTGGAACTGGTAATGTGTTTGCATTAACTCCACCGATGTATCTAAACAATGGTAAACCTAATTCTTCTGCTGCAGCTTTTGCAACCGCCAAAGAAACACCCAAAATTGCATTAGCACCCAATTTAGCTTTGTTTTCAGTTCCGTCTAAATCAATCATTACTTGATCGATTAAATTTTGTTCAAAAACAGAAAAACCAATTAATTCTGGAGCAATCACTTCATTTACATTCTCGATAGCTTTCAAAACTCCTTTACCTAAGTACAAGTCTCCACCATCACGTAATTCTACTGCTTCATACTCTCCTGTAGATGCTCCTGATGGAACAGCTGCACGACCTAAAACACCTGATTCTGTATACACGTCTACTTCTACAGTTGGGTTACCACGAGAATCTAAAATTTGTCTTGCATGGATATGCGAAATAATGCTCATTATTAATATTTTTTAATTGATAAAATTTTGATTTACCAAAAATAATGGATTTGAGTAATCTTTACAACGAAATTATCTTTTTTTAAAAATAATTTAATTCAAAAACAATTCGAAAAACTTATGCATGCATAATAAAGAAGTATAATTTCGATGCCTGCAAAGATTATTATTTTTTGAGTGAATTAAAAAAACTTTAGATAAAAAATTTAATTTGTTATTGTAAGGGTTCCGTTGGAATTCACATAAACTTGGTATGTTCTTGGCGCTCTATTCGCTACTTTTGTAGGTTGTCCTGTTAAAAGTATCCACTCAGCACCATCTTCTTTACAAACAATCTTGATGTCATCTTCCACAAATAAAGTGGTCTTATCAGTTGGGCAAATATGTGGTGCATTACGATCATAAGCTTTATAGCCCGTAGCTGTTCGTACAACAATAAGTCCTCTTGTACCCGTCGCTGGTCCATCTACATACACCCAACCTCCAGGATTATTAAGATTAGAATATAATGGTAAATTGATATTGATTGATACATTCACAATTGTATTTGGCACACAACTTACTGTACCATCATCTGAATTGCAGCCTTGAAATAAGCCAGCAAAAACACAAACCAAAATAACCTTATTTAGAATCGTTTTAATAAATTGTTTCATTTTTAATTTGCTGTATTTTTTTTATTATCTTTGTAGTACAATAACTAAATAGTCCTGCGCATAGTATTACATATGTGTAGGATTATTTATTTTATAAGATCTATTTAATAAAAAATTAAACATTGTTGTTATGGCAAATATACAATATGTAACGAAAGAGGGATTAGAAAAGTTGCGTGAAGAGCTTCATCAGTTAGAAACTTTTGAGCGTCCAAAAATTTCGCAACAAATTGCTGATGCGCGTGATAAAGGAGATTTATCTGAAAATGCAGAATATGATGCTGCAAAAGAGGCTCAAGGAATGTTAGAGATGCAAATTGCTAAATTGAAAGAAGTTGTAGCATATGCACGCGTAATTGATGAATCTAAATTAGACCATTCTAAAGTATCAATATTATCAAAAGTTAAAATAAAAAATACAGCGAACGGACAAGAATTAGTGTACACTTTGGTACCTGAATCTGAAGCTGATTTAGCTAAAATGCGTATCTCTGTGAATACTCCAATCGCAAAAGGATTGTTAGGAAAATCACTTGGAGAAGTTGCAGAAATTACATTACCTAACGGAATGACTTTAAATTTTGAAATTTTAGAAATATCTTTGGACTAAGATTTCAAAAATTAAAAACATATGGCAAGCATTTTCACTAAAATTATAAACGGAGAAATACCATCATACAAAATTGCTGAAAACGATCGTTACATCGCTATTTTAGACGCCTTCCCTTTGGTAGAAGGACATGTATTGGTAATCCCGAAAAAGGAAGTTGATAAAATCTTCGATTTAGACAAAGAAACCTATTTAGGTTTAATGGACTTTTCGTATGAAATTGCACAAGCTATAGAAAAAGCAATACCTTGTCTACGCGTTGGTGTAGCAGTTGTTGGATTAGAGGTACCACATGTACATGTACATTTGGTTCCTCTAAATTCAATGCAAGATATCAATTTCTCAAATCCAAAACTTCAATTATCTGCCGAGAAAATGAATGAAATTGCAGATAGTATCAAATCATATTTATAAACGATGAACAAATACATTAAATTAGTAATCGCCGCTGTATTAATCGCTTTAGCAATCTTTTTGTTTAGCACTCGCGAATATGGTTGGGGATTTGTTTCGTTATTAGTCGCTGTATTTCCTATTTTATTTTATTTCAGAAACGAAAACATCTTGTTAGCGTTCTGGTTTTTACGCAAAGAGGATATGGCAAAAGCGAAAAAATGGTTACAAAAGATCAAAAATCCATCATCAGAATTAATTCCTAAACAAATGGGATATTTTCATTACATGATGGGAATTACTGAAGCGCAAGATAATGTTGCCGTTTCAGAAAAATACATGAAAGAAGCCTTAAACTACGGTTTATCGTTTGATCATGACAGAGCAATGGCTAATTTATCTTTGGCTGGAGCTGCAATGTCAAAAGGTAAAAAGAAAGAAGCGGAAGGTTACATTAAAGAAGCGAAGAAAAACGATTCGAAAGGAATGTTTACAGATCAAATCAAAATGATGAACGATCAAATGAAACGTTTCAACGTAAGTAATTCGCAATTACAAAACCCACATATGCGTCACAAAGGACGTAAATTCTAAATGGATATATCAAAATTTACAGAAGAATCATCATCAAACACCAACAAGTGGAAACTGATTGAAGAATTCTTTCAACAAAATTTCACAGACGGTGAAAGACCAGATTTAGATACGATTCTTTTTTTGATCGGTGTTCAAGAGTTAGGACAAGGAAAAAAACGATTCAAAAAAGATGATAAACTCAATTTATTACACATTGCAGTTTGTCGCGTGTTAGAACCTTTTGGTTTTTATCGTTTCGATGGGTTAGATCCTGATGGTTGGCCACATTTTGAGTTGTTGGAAGATTTACCTCCTCTCAAAACAAATGAACAAACCTTGTTGATGAAATACGCCGTTATACAGTATTTTGATGATCAAAAAATAATAAACTTCGAGTCTTAAGATTCGAAGTTTTCTTTTTTATACAAATCAACGACCACTTTATCCGCATCTAACGTAAATTTCTCCGCATTTAACTCTTCTTTGGATAACCATAACAATTCGTTGATATCCGCATCCAAAACTTTCAATTTATCCAATGCTTTCTCTGTAATTGTCGCTTTATAATAAATCAATAAAACCTGTTCTGTCGGATCAAAAGCATTCAGCACAAAAAAATCTTGTGTATAAAAATGTTCATGAACTTCTACTTTCAAATTCAATTCCTCTTTTATCTCTCTCCTTATACAATCTTTCGTTCCTTCACCAAACTCCAATCCACCGCCAGGAAACTTATAAATTAACTCTCCCTGAAACGGCTCGTGAATCACCAATACCTTTCCCTTGTGTTCCAATAACGCATATACACGCACATTAAATGGTTTCATATCCTATTTACTTTAAAACCTAAATATATAAAAATTCTTCATTTAAATGCGTATTATTATAGCGTTCCCTTCGGTCGGGTATCCGTTGCAATCTTTTGTAGAAGAAGATTAGAAGTGATTACAGAAAATCCAACTCCTACAAAAGGATTTACACTACTATCCCTAACGCGGGTTGTAAGTTCTGAGTTTTGAGTAATAAGTTATAAGACGTAAGATTTAAGACTTACAGGAATAGAAGTAGAAGTTAAAATATCCACTTGAGGGAAATAGGGGCTTTTCGATTTATGAGTTGTAAGTTATAAAGGAAGCTTCCTTTTTATAAAGAAGAAGCTTCTCGTTGACTAATTAGAAGCTTCTTGTTGGATGAAAGGAAGCTTCTTGTTTCATAGAACATAGTTTGAAGATGCATTAAGCTTACAGCCTTCAGCCTAAAGCGAAATCCATAAACACAAAAAAGCCTAAAGAAATAAATCTTGAGGCTTTTAATAAAAACTGGCGACGACCTA
>NZ_DKSQ01000004.1:0-14528 GCF_002472765.1 Empedobacter sp. UBA7252 | reverse complement strand
ATGGTCCCTCCGAAATATCCAGCACTTTCCATTATAATAGAAGCTAACAAAAATACTTTGGAAACATTCATTTCTTTTAGCCATTTTTTAATACCAGGTTTTCTATATTCTTTAATAAAGGTATCTCCGCTTCCTACAAAATCGTCCAAGAAAATCACACACTTTACATCATCTAAAATTGAAATTTTTTCGTAATCATGAGTTATAATGTTATAATCTAAGTTCTTACTAAATTTTGACATCTTCTTTGCATCAGATTCACGTTTCTTAAATGCTCCAGTATTACGCAGAGGATAAGTAACCAGTGTTCCACTCTTTCCCACCTTACCATAAGGATAAATTAAAATGCGATCCTCTGGATTAGGAAACTGCTTGAATATCACTTTAAGTAGGATATCTAACCTAAACATAAATTCGTTGAAAGGTATATATTCAAAAACCCGAAGTAAATCAATCATATGTTCTACTTCATCTTTTTCAAAATTTTCCAACCACTGAACTATACTGGTTGGGTATACCGAATATTTAAGCCTAGGCAATAAAAGCTCTATTTTTTTTACTTTACCTTTGCTCCATTGAAACTCATGTGGCATGATTAGTATATTGTCTTTATTAATTGTAAGATATCCATAAAAAGACTTGTCTATTTACAGATCAAAAAGGAATTTTTTGATACAGGTTTGCTTTTTGAGAATCTCTTCCTTCACTAACTCTTTCTTCAATAAACTCTATATACATTGCTCCTTAATAATCAGAAACTTTTAAAACACTCAACATCTTTACATAAATATAGGTTAAAAAAATTATTTAATTTTATAAATTTAAAATCAAAACAAATAAATTTAACAATACTTACTAAGCTCAATTTATAAATTGAGTTTCCATCCCCCCTCAGCATAGATTACAGCGAGTAGACATTCCGCTAACTTATATTAAAATATCGATCAAAATAAGCCTTTAACTTCTCAAGCACACTTTCCTTTTTCTTTGCTAAATCCCCTGATGGCGAAAATCTAGAAACTGGTGGCAATATCTTTGCGAAAGAAGTTCCCGCCGATTGAATTTCGCCATTTTTAAAGGAGTTATCTACAAAGGTTTTAGTTTCCGCTTCTTTCAAACGCTCCTCGGAAATAATTTGGTTCAATTCGGCTTCTTTCTGTTCCTTTACATAGTTCTGCCAATCTTCATCGATATTCGATGATGGAGTTAAGGAATCCACAAATTTCTCAATCAATTCTTTTTTATTCCGAAGATCGACGCTGGAGTCAATAGCTTTTTGAATATTGATAACAATCTCCTTGTCCTTCATATTGCTTTCGTAATATTTACGGATCAGCATCAAGATATAATCAATATTAATTTCAACTTGTTTAATCAACTCCATTTCGAACTCAATGTCATCGATTACATTCTCGCGATCGGAATTGCTTTTCTTTTTAAATTCATTGTACAATTCAATGTAAATACCATGGTAATCTTGCACATCACCATCCGATAGTATTTCCTTACCTTCAAAGTCATCAAATGATCGCAATACGTTCATCATTTTAAGAATAGCTCCATACAGTCTTATAAATTCCTTTTCAGCTTCTTCCCCTACGATTCGCACATTGATAGTGAATTTTGACAAAAGTTCCTGAACCAAATCTTCATAACCTCTAATATCTTTCTTCCCATCGTTGTAGCCATAGTAATATTCATCGAATGTTTTTAGCAATACAATGCCGCCAGCTTCCTTGTTTCCGAAAAGAGCAAGAGCTTCGTTAGTATTATCTTCCAGATTACGGAAACATATAATATTTCCGAAGGTCTTAATAGAGTTTAGAATCCGGTTTGTACGCGAAAATGCCTGCAACAAACCGTGCATACGCAAGTTTTTATCCACCCAAAGTGTATTCAAAGTAGTCGCATCAAAGCCAGTCAAGAACATATTCACTACAATGAGTAAATCTATTTCTCGATTCTTCATGCGCAGAGAAACGTCTTTGTAGTAGTTTTGAAATTTATCTGAAGATGTATCGTAATTGGTTTTAAACGCTAAATTGTAATCCATGATTGCATGATCCAAAAAATCACGATGTACCCCACTCAAGCCCTCTGTAGATTCGGAATTTTCATCTTCTACACCATCATTATCAGGATCATTTTGTTCGAAACTGAAAATAGTAGCAATTTTCAATTTGCGCAGTTCTGGCACTTCTTTTTGCTGGCGTTTAAATTCTTCATAATATAGTTTAGCAGCATCAATGGATGAAACAGCAAAGATTGAATTGAAACCACTATGTCTTATTTTCTCTTTAATCTCTTCGATCTTGTTGCGATCTTTGGCGGATGCCACTTCATGGACATTTGCCAACGTAGTCATATAATAGGGCTTGGAATTCCGCATCGTTTTTTGATCGAAATGTCCTAAAATGTAGCCCACATTATTTGATATGTATTTCGGTGCTAAAAGAATCTTCTCTCTATCGATATCGCGCACTTTTTGATCAGCAATATTATCTTTCTCTTTAATCGTACGAATATAATCTACCCGGAAAGGAAGTACGTTCTTGTCTGAAATTGCATCTACAATAGTATATGTATGGATAGCAGATTGGTGATTGGCTTCTGGACAATTTGTGGGATCGCCGTGCACATAACAGCCAAATGCCTGAACAGTGGTTTTTAAATGTGCCTTACCACCACTATTGGAATTTTTAGCGAAAATAGGGGTGCCTGTGAAGCCAAAAAGAAAGTATTTCTTAAATGTATTGGTGATCGATTCGTGCATGTCTCCAAATTGCGAGCGATGGCACTCATCAAATATAAATACGATAGGCTTACCAAATACACCGTGATTTTTCTGCTTTTTGATAAGAATAGAAAGCTTTTGGATCGTGGTAATGATAATCTTTGCATTGGGATTATCCAATTGCTTTTTGAGTACCGCTGTATTGGTATTGCTATTAGCGGCACCCTTTTCAAATTTATCGTACTCTTTCATGGTCTGGTAATCCAAATCTTTTCGATCGACCACAAAGATGACTTTCTCTATAAACGGTAGCTTACTCGCTAGCTGAGCGGTTTTAAAAGAGGTTAAGGTTTTACCAGAGCCGGTCGTGTGCCATACAAAGCCACCGGCCTCAATTGTTCCGTATTTCTTATAATTGTTTGAAACGTTGATTTTTTGCAGAATGCGCTCCGTTGCGACAATTTGATACGGACGCATCACTAGCAACAGTTTGTCTGATGTAAATACACAATACTTGGTAATGATATTTAGGATAGAGTGCTTCGCAAAGAAGGTCTTTCCAAAATCCATTAAATCAAAAATAGGCGTATTATTCCCATCAGCCCACCATGAAGTAAACTCATAGCTATTGCTAGTTTTTGATTTCTTCGTTCCCTGTTTTTCTTTTTCTTTTAGATGCGTATAGCGCGTAGTATTGCTATAATATTTGGTCAGTGTACCATTGGAAATGACAAACAATTGCACAAATTGAAATAAGCCATTATCCGCCCAGAAAGATTCTCTTTCGTAACGATCAATTTGATTGAACGCTTCCTGTAAAGAAACACCCCGCTTTTTCAATTCAATATGCACCATAGGCAAACCATTAACCAATACAGTTACATCATAGCGGTTGGAACGTTTCCCCTCATTTGTTTCGTATTGATTGATTACTTGTAGGTGATTGTTATGAATATTATTTTTATCAATGAGATAAATATTGCGTAAGGAACCGTCTTCACATTCTAAAGCTTGGATGTAATCTTCTTGAATCAATCGGGTTTTGTCTTCAATATTGCTATTGGGATTAGATAATGTGCCTTCGAAAAAATACTTCCATTCTTTTTCAGTAAACCGATAATCGTTCAACTTTTCTAGTTGCAGGCGCAGATTATCCACTAATTGCAAGTTGGTTGTAATGGGTAGAAATTCATAGGCTTGCTTTTCCAGCAATGCAATGAAAGCCTTTTCCAATTCGGCTTCACTTTGGTATCTAACTTCTCTTTTATATTCGACAATGTATTCCGAAACAACAGTAGATTCCGAATTTTCTGAAATGAGGTTATAATTGGCTGGCATATACTTACATTCTCTTTACTGAGCTACTGCTAATGGCTCAAACGTTAATAATTTTCCTCTATAATATTCATATTGCTGTCTGCGCGCTGTAATCTCAGCAGGTAAACCCACCGAAATGTCGTTGACTAAAGCATCGAATTTATCTAAAATGGCTACTATGCATTCTTGGTCTTCTAATGGTGGGATTGGAACTATAAAAGTTGGTAAGCTCCCACTTCTCAGACGAGTAACTTTCGCACCTTGTGCATATTTCTTTTTAAATTCTAGGAATCTATCTGTTTGTAATAGATATCCAATAAATTTAGGGTTTTGATTATGTCTGAAAGCCCATGAATCTCCACTTATACAAATTTCTTCATCACCAAGCCAAACAACTGCTTTACACACATCTTCTATATTTTCGCTTACTCCTGCAATTACTAAATCTCCCTTTTTTGCCTTTCGTAACTTCATTGCAAGTTCTTCCGACACAAAGGATTTAGTTTCAGTTGCTGAAGTACCATAATATGTATATATCTGTCCATAGTGGATGCAGCCAACACCTGACTCTCTAAAGTCCGTTTTTTGTAATCCACTACCTCTAATAAACTCACCAATCTCCCCCAATGTTTTCCATGCCACCTCTTTCCCTTCAAAAGAAAGAAGCTCATTACGATAATATTCGTATTGGCGCTTTCGTGCCTCAAGCTCCGCCTCAAGCTCCGCCTCAAGTGCAGTAAATTTGTCAAGAATATTGACTATTTCTTTTTGGATGGGTAATGGGGGGATGGGGATAAGGAATTCTCTTATCATCTGTAAATTTAATCCTCCTCTTGTACCATCTCCAGATGAAATATCACGTAATTTCTTATATTGTGTTTTCAAGAAATAATATAAAAACTCACTTTTAATTGTCTCTTTAGATATTATCGAGCATAATGATTGATTCGTACACAAAGAAATTTTAGTTAGAGCAACCATTCCCCTTGTCTTTCCTTGTCCTGCTAGAGCGATCACAACTGTATTAGAAGGTACAATCTTAGTACTGGACTTTTCATATCCTAATTGTGTTATTTTTTTTTCAGTATCATAAACAAAACCTTTATTAACCTCTCCTGAGCTCATCCAAGGAATAGTACCGCCTTCCCAAAATTCCAATACACCTGTTTTAGGAGTTGCACCCGCATAGCAACTAGCAACAGTTCCGATAGTTCCAAATTTAACCCCATCAGGACAATATTGTGCTATTAATTCTTCTATCTTACTCATCATTTCCTCCCTTTTGCTGTAGTTTTTTTAGTTCTTTGTCAAAGTCACTTTCAAACAATTGATCCTGAATGACTCTGTATTTTTCAAATTCTGATTCGGCATGGGCTTTAGCTATTTCAGCAGTTACTTTTCCTGCATCTTGTAACACCTTTCTGTCTGTAGCTTCGATAAATCTATTCAACCGAATTTCCCAATCTTCCATTGTCATCGGTATTTCTCGCATGGCCATGTCTTCCGCAAGATCTAAATAAGCGGAAACTAAACGTTGCAATTGTTGCATCTCCTGCTCAGAGAGATAGTTTTTAGCAACACTGACATCAAATTTTTGAATTTTCCCATTCGGAGCATCCTTCCAAGTAGTCAGACCCATGTTTTCCTTTTGATGATCAGCTCTGTTTACAATAACTTCTGCAGCCGTATTTCCATGAATTGCCCAGTGTAGTTTGTTTTGAACTGTAGCAAAAAAACGCTGGGTGCTTTTGGCGGTTAAATCATAATCGATAGCTGTAATATAGATGTCGGTGATCTTTTGATAGAATTTTCGCTCGCTTAACCGAATCTCACGTATACGTTGAAGTTGTTCCTCAAAGTATTTTTTACCGAGAATAGTACCGTCATTTTTCAAACGCTCATCATCCATAGCAAAACCTTTGATAGTAAACTCATGGACAATTTGTGTTGCCCATTTGCGAAAGAGTACTGCGCGCTCCGAATTCACCTTATATCCAACAGCAATAATGGCCGAAAGGTTATAGTGCTGCGTATTGTAATTTTTGCCGTCAGATGCAGTTATCCGGAATTTCCGGATAACTGCATCTTCCCCAAGTTCCTGATCTTTGAATATCTTTTGGAGGTGCTCACTAATGGTTCTTACATCTACTTGATATAGTGTACCCATCATCTTTTGGGACAGCCAAATATTTTCATCAGCGTAAACAACATTTACGTCACTTTCTCCCGTAGCTGCGATAAATGTTAAATATTCTGCCGCGGAAGATCGTACATCTATTCTAATGTCTGATTTTTTCTTGTTCATACCTTAACTTTCAGATGCCGAAATACATTTACCATTAATCCTTACTTTCCAAATCATTCACAATTGCGTCAATAGCCGTACGCAATTCATGCTGACGAGCTACAATTTCGGTAATGCGTTGATTTAGTTCCTTAATATCCGTAGCTACTGTGGTATTTTCTTGTTCCACATAAGAGCTGACCGCAATATTGTAATCATTCGCAGCAATTTCACTATTCTGTACCAATCGTGCAAAATGATCTACACTTTCACGAGCGATAAAAGTATCTAAAATCCTCTTACGATTTGCATCAGCTAATTTGTTCTTGTTGCCACCACGCACAAACTCAGCAGAAGCATCTATAAACAAAGTCGCATTGTCTTTTTTACTTTTCTTCAATACGATAATACATGTAGCTATCGTTGTACCAAAAAACAAATCGGCGGGTAGCTGAATTACAGTATCTACATAGTTATTGTCAATAAGATATTGACGGATTTTCTGCTCTGCACCACCACGATATAACACACCTGGGAATTCAACTATAGCAGCTGTCCCAGAAGTTGCCAACCAAGATAGCATATGCATAGTAAAAGCTAGATCGGCTTTAGATTTGGGAGCCAACACACCTGCTGGTGAAAAGCGTGGGTCATTGATCAATAACGGATTGGCATCTCCTTCCCACTTAATAGAGTAGGGCGGATTGGAGACAATCGCATCAAAAGGTTCATCATCCCAGTGCATCGGATCCATTAAGGTATCCCCGTGACCAATATTGAATTTTTCGAAATTAATATCGTGCAAAAACATATTGATACGGCATAGGTTATAGGTCGTGATATTTACCTCTTGTCCATAGAAACCCTGTCGTACATTCTCTTTCCCTAACACTTTAGCAAACTTCAGTAACAAAGATCCCGAACCACAAGCTGGATCGTAAACCTTATTGACTTCGGTTTTGCCAACAACCGTAATTTCAGCCAGCAATTCAGAAACTTCTTGGGGTGTAAAAAATTCACCTCCTGATTTACCTGCGTTACTTGCATACATGGTCATGAGATACTCGTATGTATCACCAAAGGCATCGATATTATTATCTTGGTAATCACCTAATTTTAGGCCAGCTATGGCTTTTAGAATTTTGGCTAAACGCTTATTTCGTTGTTCAACTGTTCCGCCTAATTTATTACTATTGACATCAACATCGTCAAACAAACCTTTTAAATCATCTTCACTATCTGTACCGTTGGCCGATGATTCAATATCTTTGAAAATACGGTGCAAATCAACATTTAAGTTAGAATTATTTTCTGCATTGCGTTGTACATTTTGAAACAGCTCAGACGGGAGGATAAAGAAACCTTTTTCTGAAACTGTATCTCTTCGACCAAATTCAGCTTCTTCATCGGATATTTTTGCAAAATCAAAATCGGTATTTCCTGTTTCCCATTCCGCTTTATTGATATGTGATGTTAGATTTTCAGATACAAAACGGTAAAACAAGATACCTAATACATAGGACTTGAAATCCCATCCATCTACACTTCCTCTTAAATCATTAGCAATCTGCCATATCGCTCGGTGCAACTCATCTCTTTCCTGTTCTCTTGTCATCTGAAATATTTAATATTTTATTCATCAAAAAGCTGAACATAGTCAGCTTTTAAGTGTGTGTCTTTAATAATTAAATCAATGTTAATAATCGCTATAAATATACTCAAAAAAGTACGTTTTTAATACGGTAAAACGTAATGAAAGGTAACGTATTCTGATAGAATGAATAGGGATTTTAATGAGCCTCATCTATCAATTGTGAATCATTATCTTTCTGAATTAAATTCTAATTTGCGTCTATCTTTAGTTCTTGTTTGTCCTCACCGGAAACTCCAATTACGACAAACTTGCTTCTACTGATCAGATTTAAAAGATAGATTTTTAATTCATTCGAGTACTTAGCGTGTTCCTTAACTGAGCGAAGGTTACCAAGCTATGATCTAATCAATGAATTAATAATGTATTCTATAGTCTCGCTGTTCTTTTTAACCTGCTCTAATGTCCTATGTTCCTTTTTATGAGCTACATCAGAAAATGGAGTATCAATTATATTAGGTTTACACCATAAATCTTCATTTGTATAATGAACATAATTTCCACCACCAAAGCCACTTCGTACACCAAAACCACAAATAGCGTTACTTAAAGAGAACTCTTCAGTACTTATCAACTTCAAATCGTTGTTGCGATTGTCTGTATAAGCGGCAACTCCAGTTTCATTTCCATCATAAAAAACCAATAGTTCATTTTTATCATTTGCATAAAATACTTTTAATGTTAACCAGGCTTTGATGAATTTTTCTGCTGTAAAATTTTCTAAATTGAAAATATCTTCCTCATGGATTCTGTTTTTGATAAAAGTAGTGCAAAAAGATAGCAAGTCAGTAGCGTTAACTAACTTCATAAAATCAACTTTATTTAGATGCTCTCTATTTAAAGTTGAGAATAATACACCTTCAAAATCCCAACAAGCTCTATAAATATGTCCAACTTTATTACAACCAATGAACAATCGAAAAAGCCTAAACATATTTGCTAAATCTGTATCTTTTTCTGCAGTTTGTTGGTTTCTAATTAAGTCTACGGTAGATTGATAATTATGAAATATCCCGTTTAGTTTCTCAAAATCAACAGGTACCTCGAATTCAATTTTTGGAATTTCAGTGCTGTCATTTGCAATAAAACTTACTTGAAACAAAAACGTTAAATCCCCCATAAAATCCTGATGATCTTCCCATTTCTCAATATCTTCTCTATAATTTGAAAAATTTATCTTTATTTTTTCTTCATCATTAAACCAATTATTTAAATGAATATTCTGTATTTTGGAAATCGTATTTTCATTAGTCTCAAACTGTAAAATTTCATGAATAGAATTTGATTTTTCAATAATCTCCAAAATATAGCGCCAGTCCAAATAATTATGTTTTCTATCATTCCACTTTAAATCAAAAAAGTTTTTACGTAAACGTCTTAAAAGTCTCAACGTACTTCCCTTATCATCTTGGAACTTTGAAATAAATGATATTAAAGGAAATAAAACATTTTGACGTACTTCTTTAGTGAAGTCCCGAAAGTCTACTATATTTTTTACCTCTCTATTGTCATTTATAAATTTGAATTGTTGTTGAAAACACTCTTCCTTGCACCATTCTATGAGTTGCAATAATGATTCGAAAAAGATATGTATTTTCGGCAGGTAATTTAAATTCTTACTTTCCTTGAGAAGTTGCTTTGCTTTTTTGATAATATCAACTTCATCTTGCTTGTCTATAATTTGAAAGCTCCAAGTCAAAAAATCATTAACGCCATCATCGGCTATACTTTCTTTTGATTTTCTGTTCTTCCAAAAATAAGTTTCTCTTTCTTCCCACTGATTTGACTTTTCAATATTTGTGGAATTGGCTAACAATATGGGTTTAATGTTTTCAGAAACTGTTAGGCTTTTCCCGGTAGTATTGATAATTACAAAGCGCTCTTCACCGTGCTTTTTATCTTGTACATCGTAATACTGAATTTTGATATTGTTGATAATAAATTCTGAAAATCCATCAATATCTATGTCTCGCTGTTTCTTCTCGATAATATTTAAAGCAGATAACATACTGATAATTGAGGGATCTAAATTATATTCACTAAAATACCAGGGTTGTTTTTTTATATCAGATACTTTCAAATTATTATTCTTCAGAAAGAATTCATTAACCAAATCTTTTAAAAAGAATACCGTACTTTCTCTTACAGCATATTTCAGATACGGTTCTTTGTCAGTTTGGTTTTCTTCAAAATCGGAAACTAAGCATCGTTTAATAGGATCTTTTTGGGTGTGTACTTTATTTCTATAAAGCATTCCAAGTAAGAGATACAGAGATGTTAATCGTTGCTGACCGTCTGTCAAATAAACATGATCTTTAGGATGTTCATACACATCAATTTTCCCTAGTAATAAATCAGCATTTTGATTGGAGTTAAATTCATCTATCACAGTATCTAAAAAATTACTCAGAATATCTGTATCCTGCTTTTCACCATGAGTTTTATCCCCCCAACAATAATCTCGTTGAAAATCGGGTATAATAATCCTACGCCCCGGGGTAGAAAAAAGTTGTGAAAGAGAATATTCGTGATTACTAATTAAGTCCATAATAACTGTTTAGTTGGTTGATTATTGATTTTTTGTTCTCACTTATTTCACTTTCCCTCCATTGAGATCTTGAAAAAACAGAAATAGTGTGTAATAAATTCCTGCTATTGAAATCTTCTGAAGTATTGAAATATGTATTTTTTTTGTCTGTGAAATTTTTAGCTCCAAATGAAGAATTATCTCCCCCATATAGTAACACTAAATTACCTATACTGTGTATACTGGATTCTTTATAAAATTCTTGCGAAAAATCAAGTAATTGAGACTTAGATTTAGGATAAATGTGTTCTAATGACCGGTTATTCCAAACTGAAAAATCAAACTTTCTTTTTAATTTACTGTCCTCTAAAAGGTTCAATAATAGCAGAAAACGAAAAGCGTATTCCTTCCTTCCATCATTATACTCTTCATCATTTTCGTCCCAGTAAACAAATTTCTCGTTGATAAGATTTATATTTTCCTGTGCTTTCCTTCTTTTGATTAAAACATTCTGTTCTTCATCAGTTTCTTCATTTTTCACTTTTTCCACGACTTGGTTTATAATTTCCAAATGAGTTGCTCCGACCAATGACCATTTTGCATACTCTTCTATTGTTAGTTCTCTTTCTGTTTTTGATTCTAGAAAATAATGTAAAGATTCCTCTTTTGAACTACTTGTTTTTAAGATAAGCCCCAAAAAGTTGTGTGAATAGAAATCATCATATAAATCTTCAAAAGTTTTCTGTAATTTCCTTAATCCCTCAAAGTGTTTCCTTGCATCTTGAGCGTTAGATATGAATTTGGATTTAAAGTTATTAAAGGAAAAATCTTTCATTTTCCCTTTATGTGAAAAGTTTACTCTCCAATAGGTGACTAAAAGATAATATAGAGGATAATGATCTTTTGTTATCCCAAAATAATTCTTTACCTCATCTTGATTCCACCAGTACAGCCATTTATCCCAGTTTCTTGCTAACCTTCCTCTATCCTCATTAATTCCCCATTCAATACCAAATTGATCTTCTTTATTCGATTGATTATTTTCTATTCTTGATGATTTGATTAACAGATCCGATTTAATGAGTTCTTCTTCTCTCATTACCGCTTTTAATCCATTTAAAGAAATAAAAGTATTGAAAGCTTTTTCCTTTGAAATAGGGTTGTTTAGTAAATAGACTTTTTCTTTAACAAATTTGGAAAACTGATCTTTATCAAGACTATCTAATTTTAATTTAATCAGTTTCAAAGCTTCTTTGAAGTAGAAAATATCTTGTGTGTCGTTATCCACAATCTCCTCTTTGTGGTTGGAAATTAGATTGTTCAACCATTTATGAGAATCTTGACGAATATCATATTTCAGTTTGTTCTTGATAAAGTCAAAATCTTCTAACTCAACAAAAATTAAAAACAAGGACGTTGTTCTTTGTTGACCATCAACCAGAATAATTCTTCTATTTTCTTCGACGACCGTGACTGCCTCAATAAAATATTCGTGATAACAGTCTTCAAAGGCTTTAACCAAGCTATCAATAAAGTATTCTAACGAACTTTTACTTTCTGAATCCTTTACGGACCATTTATACCCTCGTTGATATTCGGGGATAATAAACGTCCCTTTATTGAAATAAGTTTCTATATTTATTTTTTCGTTCATTTTATCTATGTAATTCGCAAATATGTCAGAAACAAGTCTGCAGAAGTGTTGACATCTTTGGAAGCACAATTACGTTAGACTCTATCTAAAAGAGCGGTACGTATAATGCTTTTCATCTTCTAAATTTTCTATATCATAATATTCTTTTTTCTGAAAAATCAAAGAACAAGCCCTTTTAAACAATAACGACCTGTGCTTGATATAGTGTTCTAATTCCCACCTGGCTTTGTCAACAGCGCGGGCTCCTCTCTATATTATGAATGTTAATAAATCTCTAATAATTTTAGTAAAAAGTACTTTAACGATAAACTTGTAGAGTTTCAAAGCCCAAGCTATAAAACACATTTTTTACAAAGCAGGTGCGTGCTTTCCCTTACCAACTCCATCGGGATGTCTGTTGCAAGTACCACTTGTTAGGTTTGAAATAGATGAGTATTTTGTTCCACAATATTTACAGATATACCGTGATTTTTCACTTCCTTCATATAATTTATGTCGTCCTTTTCCCGGGCCACTTGGGTGTCGATTACATCTGCTGCCAGTTAGACTTGAGACACTCGAATACTTAGTTCCGCAATATTCACAATAGTAATTTGCCATAATTTTAATGTTATATATTTATGCCTACTCTCAAGTTTTTCGGCGTCCCCTATGTTGATAACAAGAATAAATTCAAACCAAAATATGGTCCTCCCTGAGTGTAATTATGTAAACAACGTATCAACGCGATCTCAATATTAAACTTTTGTAATTAACTCCAGTATCCATAAAATTACATTGACAATTATTACCACTGCCATCCCTTTTTCCATGACGGTCAGATTCGCCGCCAGACGTGATTTTACAGTAATTAAAAATAGGCTCATTAGGGTAATATGATTTGGTGTAAATTAATAAATATTTGTATAGATAAAAAATGAATACACTTGTTTAACGATAAAACTGCGTAACGATTTCATTGAATTTCCTCAAAGATATCCAGCATTAGCGCCAAAGTACGTCGCTATCAGAGATTAATAAATAAACAGGACCGTTTAGCCAATCGTGGGGAGACACGCTCCGGCAATACCGGTAGCTTCAATTCCTCAAAAATTAGGTTGAGCCACAATTGTTCTATTTCTTCTCCTACTTCAGGAAGTGTCACAAGGCTATCCAAGTGATTTAAATATCTGACCACCTTGTTGCTGTCCAATATAAGAACATGATCCCATGTTTTGGAAAACCTTAAATATTTATCAATATAGGGTTTTGCACTACTCCGCTCCAATTTCAATGGCCTACGTAAAATCAGTCGCTTTTGACTGAATCCATAGAAGTCGAGCAGTTTGATCAAAGTAGGATCATGCATAGCCCCAAAGAGCACCGCACGATCAGAAAAAGCTTCCAAATGTGTATGTACTGTATTGACATCGATAGAACATATCCGATAGCTCACTCCCTTATAAATCGAAACCGCATCGGTCATTAATGGAATAAAGGTAAAATTATCACTTATAGGGTTTCCGTACCAGTCAGACAGATAGTCCAATGGTGTGTAATAGATATACCCTACACGGAGGTGGGGGTACATCCCCTTAATTTGTACCAATAGACTAAAGGCCTCAAACCCTATACTGATCAGGTCCAAAGCCGACAAGGTTTCGCGGTATTTATTCTCCATCTTCTTCCTTTGAAACGATAAGACCTAGTTCTTCCAACCGACGATAGATATATTCCTGTTGAATAAGCATGCGCTCCATACCCGCCGCTTCATTGTAGCGATTGATCATATGGTCCACGTCGGTCGACGCAATCACTGTGTAGGCGAAGGATAATCGCTCCTTGGGAAATATCCGATAGCCATGATCGGGCATCACGTGAAAAGTCAAACTAAAGGCTGCAATTGCCAAGGACGCGATCTTGATAAATGACTTGACTGCTTTTCCTAATTCGACTCTGATGCCAGTTCCGCTGTTGGCCAAAATCTGTTGCTCACGCAATAAGATATCCTGTTGGTTGGTTTCTTTTTCCATCATACAATTGTTTAGCCCAAACTTAGGCTGGGGAACGGTCAAAGAACGTCGCTATCTCGAAAAAAAATATTTTTTATTCTTCTCTCTACAAGACGACGTATTTTGTCGCTTTCTAAATCTATATTTGTCAAAAGCTCATTTATGTCAGTAAAAAAAACCATATTACGCCACAAGTTAATCATTAACAAATTGCGTCACAGACCGCTTTCTTGGCCGGAGATTGACCGGATGTTACAGTACGAAGCAACATTTCTTGGTTATGACTTCCTCACGATCAGCCAACGTCAGTTTCAACGGGACATTGATGATATCAGGGAAATTTATAGAATCTCGATCAGATCGGAAGAGC
>NZ_DKSQ01000013.1:0-3341 GCF_002472765.1 Empedobacter sp. UBA7252 | reverse complement strand
GCAAGTATTTTTATTTTATCTCCACCAGTTGCTGTCAGATATTTTCTAATATCAGCACCACCGTGAGCAATTATTTCACTTGGTTTATACTGATATTTTTCTGGATTGTCCATATGAGCAAAGTATCTTATTTGACCTTTAGAATTTTTCATAATTTGAGGAGCAGGACAGTTCAACTTATTGGTAATTTCTAATATTTGCCCATAGCTTTTTTTTCCAGAAAAAAACAAACCAATATGCCAATGCGCTTTTTTTATTTCTCCATCAGGATTAACATCTTTATCATGAAGTGGGCTTTCAACCCAAGGAATATGATAATCGTCTAGAATATCACGCCAATTTTCAGGTGCACTTTCAGGATAAACAACTAAAGACCAATTTCTAGCTCTGTTGTCTACCTTCTTTGCTTTTTCATCATCCATATAGTATAATTACCTTAACTAAAAAAACTTAGAGAGCCATTACCAGTGGCTCTTTTTTATTTTTCTTCGAGCCCTTTCCGTTCATAATCTTCTCTGATTAAAACAGCAAACAGCCCTGATTTACTTAACCCATAAAATTCGGTCAATTCATCAAACTTAGACGCAATTTCCTCCGTCATACTTATTTGCACTCTTTTTTTATCTGTTGCCATTTATTTTCTCCATATTTTTATGTGTATTAGTGTATCACTTTTTTGTATTAGTGTCAACTTTATACACATACAGTCGTTTTTGACCAATTTCTTTTTTTTTTTTGGTCAAGAAAAAAATCCTTTAATACCAAGGGGTTAGGAGGTGTGATTTTGCTTTTGACCAATGACCTACTAGGGGGGGTCGTAGTACCCCCCTCATTTTCCTAAATTCCAAAAATTCTTCGAATTTTTTCCAGCGCTACCGCTCGGCAAAAAAAACTCCTCTAGTGAGGAGTTTTTTCTTTAAATTTTTTCAACTTTTGTTTTTTCTCTTTAGCTATTTCTGCTTTAGCAAAATCTTGTTCGTCCAATGTTTGTTTAACTTCCTTAAGAATTGGTTTTTTAAATGTTAAACGATCATTGTAATCTTTAAAATTAAATCCAAATCCCATAAAAACCTCTTTCTAGTGAGTAGCATTATAAAAACTACTATAAGCATCTGAGAAATTAGATTGCTTCAAACTCCACCACCAAGGAGTAGATTGGCCTCTCCACCCTGGCATATCTGGTATCGGAAGATATCCACCTTCTATTTTTTGCAATTCTTCATCAGATAATGTTTCAAATTGTGTTAAATTAAGTTCTTTATTTCTCATTTTAAAATCATCTTTTTCTAATTTTATATACAATTCTATATTATTCTTTTTTTATTTTATTTTCAACTCTCCAATATCCCTGTTTGCTCTTGTCGCTCCGCTTGTACACCTTGATAAAAAAGAGTGACATCATTGCCGAAAGAACTAGCGCAGGCAGAGCCTTTGCGGATACTTTGATTCGCTGAAACTTATAAATGCATGCCAAAACCTAAATCAATTTCTGGCTGAATAAGCCTTTTTTTGGTTCTGTTTAACCGATTATGCCGATAACCAAACGAAATAAACGCTAAAAATCACACAAGCCATTTTAAGCCCATTTTTAAGCACTTTTGTTTTTTCGAGGTAAACTTATACCTCCAGACTACAAAAAACGCTTAAAACGAAAAATATGAGCTTCTAGGGGTATTCAAAAAGCAAAGCACCTGATGATTTTTTAAAATAATCCAATCGCCCATAACAAATTTCCAAAAACCAAAAAATATTCAAAGCGAAAATGCAAAATACACAAAAAAATCAGAGTCGAATTTTTTCGACAATGCGCACTTACACACCACTCCAAAATTGGGTGGTTTCTGTGCTTAAAAAAATGTATCAGAAGTCGGCTAGCCGACAACATCTTCACTGCAAAGCCACGCTACGCTCAAGGGCTTCTACGCTACGATAACGCCTGTTTTAACGATTATGCCGATAACTGAACGAAATAAACGCTAAAAGCTCCTAGAAACGATTTTAAGCACATTACAGACGTTTTGAATAATTTCTAAGTAAAAATCCCCGCCTAGTTAGTCAAAATTGCTTAAAACGCAAAATATGACGTTCTAGAACTATTCAAAACAAAAAGAGGACTAAACTTTTTTGTTTAGTCCTCTTTTTGTTTTCCTCATCGGTCTGCTCGATGACAGGAGCAGTCAGATTTAAAATCTGAAATATATTCAAATTATTTTCCTAAGGGCGCACTTATATACCATGAAAATCATGGTATAAATTGCCAATATTTTAGATTAAACGTGTTGGAAAAACTCGCTTTGCTCATGTAAATAAAAACGTTATAAAGTATTATAGCGAGCTTAGTAAGTGTATATACACTTACGGTAAAAAGTAATCATCTTCCACTCGATCACACCTAAAATTTACATTTTAGTTTGTTCCTCGTTTCAGACGATTCTTTTTATTTTTGGGGCGTTGCCCCAATCCCCAAGCAAGCAAAAAAAGACAGTTTCCTGTCTCTTTTGTTCTTGTTTTTTTCGCAATTGGCACAAGCTCAAAAAAGCTCCGCCGGCAATTTCATTGAGAGCATTTCATGCAGAGGCTCTGCCGTGCCTTTCGGCAAGAATAAGCATAACACATTAAAAATATATCTCTTTGCAATAGTTTATAATCTTTGATATAATTTTATCATTAATTTAAGGAGGTATCACAAATGTCTCATTTTCTTAGATTCCTTTGGGGAATGGAAAACATGGATTACTACAAAAAAAACGGTGCTGTTATTGGAGTACGTGGCCGTGCTTAAGAATATAAAAAACACAGTTGATATCTGTGTTTTTTATATTCTGTGTGGAACATTATAATTTATTTGCTGAAATTGATTAGTAAGTACTAGATATAAAAACATTACAGCAACAAATAAACAAATGACTATCATAATGTAAGTACCTAACCTTTTCTGCTTACCTTTTACTACTTGATAAATCAAAAAAAACGCTATTAAAAAAAATATTACAGAAAATATAATTGAGACTATTATCATTGAATTTTTCCTTTCATTTCACTTTCCGAATAAGGTTTAAAATCATCACTAATATCAAAAAGGAACATATCTAAAAGCAGTTCATTTTCTTTTTTTAATTTAATATTTTCTTTAAGTAAATAATAAATAAATTCCAAAGTCATGCCTTCTCTACTCATTGTGATCCCCTCCATGTCTTTTCGACCTAATATAGGCATTTAAAAATACAGTTGATTGAGTAGCAATCACATCATACCAATCATCAAATCTTTCGTTTCTTGCATATCTTGCTAACTCATGAAATTCAGTACAACCTGTTTCATCAATCCAATCTTGCATTTCG
>NZ_DKSQ01000047.1:0-16594 GCF_002472765.1 Empedobacter sp. UBA7252 | reverse complement strand
TTTAAAATGCACAACGGGTATAGTCTAAATTTAATCATACAAAAAAGCTCAGTTAATATTAACTGAGCTTTTTTATTATTTTTTATATTTTCTTCATAAAGAATATTATTCAATAATAATGATTTGATTAGAATTAGAAGAAACTTTATACAAAAAGTATTTGAGCATATTTTTTATTTCTTCCGTTTCTTTAATCGGAATTAAGATATTGTGAATCTTTTCTAACGTTTTTATTTGATGATGATATTCGTAATAACCATATCCTTTAAATTCTCCATTCTCAACTAAATAAAATGATTTTTCAATTCCTTTTCGTCCTTTATCAATAATCAAAAAAGTTTCGGAAGGATATTCAGTTGTTTTAATAAAACTTTGAATTCGTTCATTATAAACTTCTTTAGATTCCTCTTTTACACAAGCTCCATTGCATTTATTTACTTTATATTGGAAACAAGATTCATCAGATTTAATTCCCGCATTTACTTGTTGACAAAGATTATAATCATGAACGATTTTCTCTAAAACCTCTTTTGCACGTTCTTTAGTTTTAAATTTCAAAACAGGTTGTGTCTTTCTAACTTTCCCTATTTCTAATCTCGAATAACCACGTTTAGACTCCAAATAATACAATCCAAAAGGATAAACTTTATTCTCAACTAACTTTACGTTATACATTGGTTGATTATTCAAGACCTCGTTATTTTCTTTAATTGCAGCAAGAAAACCACTTCCAGTTTCTTCGAATTTTATAGAACGTGTATAACGTTTCAGCTTATTAGCTTTTAAAGTTTTTGATGTAAAAATTTGATTAATAGATCGTGCAATATTATTGCTTCGACAAATATAAATAAGTTGTTTTCGGCTATTGTATAAATAATAAACCCCGATAGAATTAGGTAAACCTTCAAGCAGTTTCTGATACTTAGAATGTGCTTTTTTAGGTTGTTTTAAACCTGTTTTCTTCGTGATTATTTTTTCCGAATCTTTATCTAACAATAATTTAAACAAAGAAATTGTCGCTCTTGCATCTCCAGAAGCCCTGTGTCTATCTGTCACTACAATTCCAAGCGATTCGCATAATTTTCCTAAAGAATATGAAGGTAATCCTGGAATCAATTTTTCGCTATATTCGAACGTATCAATCCATTCTTTTTCGTAATTATAACCCAAACGATCGAATTCTTGTTTTAGCATTCTATAATCAAACATTACATTATGTCCAACTAAAATACAATCATCTGTAATCTCAACAATACGTTTTGCTATTTCATGAAATTTAGGCGCTGTCAGCACCATTTTATCCGAAATATGCGTTAATCTTTGTACATATTGGTCAATCTTTTTTTCGGGATTGACTAATGATATAAACTGATCGACAATTTCTTTTCCATCATATTTATACACCGCAATCTCTATGATTGACTCTTCCCCTACTTTTCCGCCAGTCGCTTCTATATCTAAAATCGCGTACACGTGCTTATTTTTTTCCTTTTAAAAAATTAGTTAACATTTTCATTCCAAAATCCATCAATTTTCGAGTTGCAGTACGACTTACATCACGCACAACAGGATTATCTGTCCAATCTTTTTCCTTAGGAACACTTCTTGTTGAAGTTGCTTTAGCAGCAGGTTTCTCTATATTTTTTTGTTGTTCTAATTTTTTCGATAAAATTTCATTTGCAGATTCACGATCAATATCAGTTGCATATTTTATCACTAAATCTGAATTTGAGGTAATCGTATCGATTTCATTTGAAGTCAAAATATCCATTCTCGAATTTGGCGCTCGCATATACGTATACGCCAAAGGAGTTGGAATACCTTTTTCGTCTAAAGCTGTCACAAAAGCCTCTCCAATTCCTAATTGCGTGATGACCTCATCCGCTTTATAATAGGTTGTTGTCGGATAATTTTCGATTGCTTTTGTTATTTCTTTTCGATCTTTCGCAGTAAAACCTCTTAACGCATGTTGAACTTTAAGACCTAATTGACTCAAAACTGCATCAGGAACATCACCAGGAACTTGCGTTACAAAATATAATCCCACACCTTTTGAGCGAATTAATTTTACCATTGTTTCAATTTGATTCAATAAAGCTTTCGTAGCTTCCTTAAAAATCAAATGTGCTTCATCAATAAAAATCACCAATTTCGGTTTATCAGAATCTCCAGATTCAGGGAATTGAGAATAAATTTTATTCAATAAACTCAACATAAAAGTTGAAAATAAATTAGGTTGATTTTGAATATCAATCAAACGAATAATATTTACAATTCCTTTTCCGTCTTTCGTTTTCAATAAATCCTGAACATCAAAACTTGGTTCTCCAAAAAACTTTGTTGCACCTTGCTGTTCTAATGCAACAATTTTGCGCAAAATAGCTCCCAAAGAAGCTGGCGCAATTGTTCCATAATTCGAATTTAATTCAGATTTTCCTTCATCAGAATCTGTCACATATTGCAAAACACGTCGAATATCCTCCAAATCAATCAAAGGTAAATTACGATCTTGACAATATTTGAATATAATTGAAATAATACTTTCTTGTGTTTCATTCAGTTCCAAAATTTTACTGAATAAAATTGGACCAAAATCACTTACAGTTGCACGAAGTTTTGCACCTGGTTCATCAGAAATAGACAAAAACTCGACAGGAGAAGCTTGCGGATCAAAAGGTAAATTAAGCGCCTCCATTCTTTCTTGCGCATTTTTATCTTCCGAATTTGCAGCAGCTCCAATTCCAGATAAGTCTCCTTTGATATCCATCAACAAAGTTGGAACACCTTTCAGAGAAAGTTGCTCGGCGATAATCTGCAAAGATTTTGTTTTCCCTGTTCCAGTTGCTCCACCAATCAATCCGTGACGATTCATTGTTTTTAATGCTACTGAAATTTCAACTTCTTCTACAATTTCGCCATCTAATTTGGCTTTGCCTAAAATTATTTTATCGTTTTTATAAGAATAACGACTTTGTATCTCTTGAATAAAGCTTTCTTTCTGGTTCATTTTGATTGATTATTGAATAAATATAGAAAAAATTTATTCTGAAATTTTATATTTTACAGCTACTGGATAATGATCCGAGAATTTTTTTCGAATAACATGTGCCTCAATAGGTTTAAATAATTTAGAATGAAATAAATAATCAATTCTAATTGGAAATTTAAATCCATGAAAAGTTGTCGCATTTCCTTTTCCAACTTCTATATAAGAGTCGTGAAGATATTTTTTCAACTTCTCATATTCGTAAGAAACTGGAGTCGAATTAAGATCCGTTCCCAAAATAACTGGATGACGCGAAGATGTGATATATGGAATAATCGCTTCTAACTGTTTTTGATGTTTTTGCATTCCTTGCACCAATTTTAACTCAACTTTTCGACTCGAAATTTCGGCAGTTCGCGAATCATCAGACTGAATAATTTCTTTCACCATCGCTTTATCAATGTACATTGGCTCAAGATAAACATTAATCACACGAATCGTATCATTTCCCAAATCGATATCAGCATAAGCGGCAAGTCCATTCAATTCTTCATTATCATCAGGTGTTATTTTTTTTGTTTGAATAATAGGATATTTACTATAAATTGTCAATAAACCATAAAATTCTGAATAGTAATTTTTGAATTCTTTATTTCTTAGACTTTTCTGTTGACCTTCATACGCTTCTTGAAGCAGCATAATATCTGCCTTATTCTTAATCAAAAGTTCTTTTGTTCCTTCTTCTTTAAAACCATGTACATTATATGTCAATACAGATAAATCAGCTTTTTTATCTTTAACTTTATTGAATTGTACAATTGGATATGAAAGATAAATTGGGTAAAATAATCCGGCTGAAAGAACTAAAATTAACAAAAAGTGTCGCCAGCTAAACAGTAACCAATACAGTAAAAACATTGCTCCAAATGCAAATAATATTGGAAAACCAATCGAAATAAAGTTAAAATATGGAATTTCTGTAGGCGTAAAAATTTTATTTAAATAGACACAATAAGCCACTAACAAAAAAACGATATTAATTGTTAGTACTAAACGATTGAAATAATTTAGTTTAAACTTACTGATTATACTCATTTTACCTACCTTCTCTAAACAGAAAGTCTTTTTCTTCTTTGGACAAACTCTCGTAACCTGAACGAGAAATCTTATCTAAAATTACATCAATTTTCTTTTGTTTTTCAACTTTTTGATGATTAAAATCGTAATCATCTTTCGGAACATTTGATCGCGAAGAAGTTGAAGAAATATTTTTATATGTTTTGAAAGTTGATTTCTCTTTTTTCTTAAATAACTGCTCTATTTTGAAAATAAAGTTACCTAAAAAATCATTTCCTCTCTCAAATTGTTTCATATAAAGATAACCAAAAATAGCACCTCCCAAATGCGAAATACTTCCGCCTGCATTTTGATTAGCAATAATATTATACACATCGAATGCGATAAATACATAACCAACATACAACAATGGAAATGAAGTTGGAATCAACAACAAACGAACGGGCATTTTCGGATTATAAGAAATCATTGCAAAAAACACCGCATAAACCGCTGCCGAAGCACCAACTAATAAATGTGAATAATTGAATAAATTCTGAAACAATAAAAAGAAAATTCCACCAGCGATTCCTCCAAAAATATAGAATGTAACTAAATTTCGGTTCTGAAATTGTTGCAAAAACATTTGCCCAACGAAATACAACAAAACCATATTCATTATCAAATGAAAAAGATTGCCATGTAACCAAGAATATGTTAGGATTTGCCAAGGTCTTACAATCAAATCATCGAAAGATGACAAAGCAAACAAACCAGTTGTTGTAATCGTAGAATTTACTACCGTTCGAAGAACAAAATCAACAATTAACAATGTAAAAAACACCACAACGTTAACGTAAATTAATTTTGTTGCGCTATTTCCTGATGAATATTTTAATTTTAAATCGTCTAAGATATTATTTGCCATTTCTTAATTCCATCTATATAAATTCTTTTTCCAATGTCTTGTTAACAAGAAACCAATCAATCCACCTCCTAAATGCGCAAAATGTGCCACATTTCCGATGTTTTGATATCCCATATAAAACTCAATTAATACCATAATTGGAATAAAATATTTTGCTTTAATCGGAACAGGGAAAAAGATTAACATTAATTTTTCATCTGGATATAATACTGCGAATGCTAACAATAAACCATATATAGCTCCAGAAGCACCAACCATTGGTGTTACATAATTTGTCAAAAGTTCTGATGCAGCTTGGTTAGTTTGAATAATTGAATTGGTATGATACCCACCTTGCATATTCAATTTTGCAGCTTCATAAATTTGACTAAAACCTATTCCTTTCGCCTGAACTGCTTCTTTTAGCTGCTCTATTTGAAAGTAATTAACTGCATTAAACAATATAAAACCGCCTAAACCAGCTAACAAATAAAGCGTCAAGAATTTCTTTGGCCCAAAGGTTTGCTCTACAACAGAGCCAAACATCCACAACGCAAACATATTAAACAATATATGTGTAAAATCTGCATGCATAAACATATGCGTCAAAATTTGCCAAAATTTGAAGTTGGGGGACTCAGGATAAAAAGCACCTAAAATCACTCTCAAATCGATTTGCCTAGTCTGCATAAAAACAAAAGTCGCTAGAAAGAACAAACCGTTTATAATAAGTAAATTCTTTGTAATCGGTGGTATAGATTGTCTCATTCGTTTATTGTAATGTTTTTTTGATATCAGCCGTATTCATCTGCACAAAAATTGGGCGTCCGTATGGCGTATAATTCGGATTTGGTAGTCTTAACAATTCTTCAACCAAAGTTTGCATTTGTTCAGATTTTAATGAAACTCCTTTTTTAACAGCCGCATTTTTTGCTAAAATTTTTGCAAACGTATTTTCTAATTCAATTGATTCTTGGTATTCTAATTCCTCGATAAAATCCATAAAAACAGACACTACATCCTCTTGTTGCACATCAACAGGAATCGCATTAATCTGTATTGCTTCTTCATCCAACGAAATATCAAAACCAAAACTCAACAATTGATGCTCTACATTGATTAATTTCTGACGATCATTTGGCGAAAGTTCCAACTCAATCGGGAAAAGCATTTGTTGTACCAAAGCACTTCCATTATTTGAATGTATAAATTTTTCGAATAATATTTTTTGATGCGCGCGATGTTGATCGATGATTAACAATTCGCCACGATATTCAACAACCAAATATTGATTCATCCATTGAATTACTTCAAAACTATCATGAAAATCTTCAGATTCAAATAATTGATGCGCATGATTATTTTCGATTTCTAACTCAACAGCATCTTTATAAAAATCCATATTCGCACGAATATCAGACGGTTTCGGCGCTCTTGTTTGTTGATGCTCGAAAGGGTTAAAACTAGAATCAACCGTAATTTCTGGCATTTTAATTTCTGTATCTTCCGTCGCAGATGGAATAAATGCCCAGTTTGGATCTTGTTCAAAATCCAACGAAGGAATTACATTAAATTGTCCCAAAGCGTGTTTTACAGCAGCTCTAAGAATAGTAAAAATCAATGCTTCATCCTCAAATTTAATTTCTGTTTTAGTTGGATGAATGTTAATATCAATTTTTGACGGATCAATTTCTAAATACAAAAAATAAGAAGGACTATACCCCGTTGGCAACAAACTCTCAAAAGCATCTACGATTGCATTATGCAAATATCCACTACGAATAAAGCGATTATTCACAAAGAAAAATTGTTCGCCACGCGATTTTTTTGCAGCATCTGGTTTCCCCACAAAACCTTTCACTTTTACAATTTCTGTATCTTCTTCAACGGATATAATTTGTGAACTTAATTTTTTTCCAAAAATTTGAGCAATACGTTGTTTCAGATTTCCGGCTTTCAAATGATAAACCTCTGCATCATTGTGATGTAAAAAGAAACTAATGTTTTCGTGCGCCATCGAAACACGTTGAAACTCATCTTGAATATGACGAAATTCAACTTGATTTGATTTTAAGAAATTACGACGAGCAGGCACATTATAGAAAAGATTTTTTACCGAAATAGACGTTCCAGCTGGACAAACAACAGGATCTTGGTTGCGAACTTCTCCGCCTTCAATCACCAATTGCGAACCAACCTCATCCTCTTCTCGACGCGTTTTCGTTTCTACCTGTGCAACCGCAGCAATCGACGCCAAAGCCTCTCCACGAAAACCTTTTGTATGAATATTATAGATATCCTCTGTCTTTCTGATTTTTGAAGTTGCGTGACGTTCAAAAGCCATTCGAACATCTGTCACACTCATTCCCGAACCATTATCAATCACTTGAATCAAGCTTCTGCCAGCATCTTTTACAATTACCTGAATAGAAGTTGCACCAGAATCCACCGCATTTTCAATCAATTCTTTTATCACAGAAGCTGGTCGTTGTACAACTTCTCCTGCGGCAATTTGATTGGCTACATGATCTGGCAGTAATTGAATAATATCGTTCATCTTTTCGTATAAATTGATTTAATTTTGACTATTTTTTTAATCAAACTTTACAAATATACAAACAAATCTCTCTTTTGACCTTATTCTCTACAAGTGAAACTTATCAACAATTGTTGATGTTTTAAGTTTTAACTTTTGAATAATAAATTCATAATTTTCAGCAATAAAAAAGGTAGACAAATGCCTCTACCTATTTTTTTATATTTCATTGATATTGTTCTAATTCATCTTTTAAGTCCCTAGCGAATTCTTCTAAACTAACGACAAAACCAGTTTTATCTGTAGGAAAAACATTTATCAATAAATTATTTTCATCAATATAATAGAAAAGAGTTTCTTCGAAATCATCTAAAGTCAATTTCAATATTTTGCAATTTTCCCAACCATCATTTTTTGTTAATTCAGCAAATTCTTTCGCTGACCAAATTGGAAATATTTTTTTATCATTAATTATAGAAATAGCATAATTACCATCAGGAAAAATCATTATATAAGCAGTTTCCCCGTCAGCAATTTTTCGAATAAATATTGATAGCGCTCAAAATGATTTAACTTTAATATATTTTCCATTTCTTTTGGATGCATGTTAATTCTCTTTCAAAACAGCTTTCATTTCATCAAATTCTTTGTCAATTTCTTTATTAGGTTTTTGAGTCATTAACGAAACGACATAAATTGCGATAACCGAAGATAAAAACCCAGGTATCATTTCATACCAATCTTTGTAATCGTGATTTACATAAACCCAAGCTAAGACAACAATTCCTCCTGTTAACATACCTGCTAAAGCTCCTTGCCAAGAAGTTTTTTTCCAAAAAAGAGAGAAAACGATTACTGGTCCAAATGCAGATCCAAATCCTGCCCAAGCATTTCCAACTAAATTTAGAATAGAATCTTTTGGTGTTAATGACAACAACACCGCGATTAATGCTACAATTAAAACCGATAAACGACTTGCTGTTAATAACTGTTTTGGTGTTGCTTTTTTGTTCAAAAATGCTTTGTAAATATCTTCTGTTAACGAACTTGATGTTACTAATAATTGTGAAGAAATTGTACTCATTACAGCTGCTAAAATTGCTGATAATAAAAATCCACCAACTAATGGATGAAACAAAACACGTGAAAAATAAATAAAAATCGTTTCTGCTTCTGTTTTAGACCCATCAAATTTTAACATTGTTGTTTGATCAAATTTCATTAAATATGCGATACCAACTAAACCAACTAAAAGTGCTCCACCTACTGTAAAAATCATCCATGTAATTCCAATATCTTTAGCTTTCGCTAAATCTTTCGGGTTTCCAATCGCCATAAAACGTACTAAAATATGGGGCTGACCACAATATCCTAACCCCCAAGCCATCAAGGATAATATACTAACTGTTGTTGTACCTTTAAATAAATCTAAATATTTATCGCCTTTATCATTAATCAACGAAAAGGTTTCACCAACTCCACCAATTTCAGAAATTGCTACAATCGGAACAATAACCAAAGCCAAAACCATAATCGTCCCTTGTACGAAATCAGTTAAACTTACCGCTAAAAAACCACCTAAAAAAGTGTATAATACAACTACAAAACTTGTCATCCAAAGTCCAGTCATATAATCTAATCCAAAAGCAGATTCAAACAATTTGCCTCCAGAAACCATTCCAGCAGAAGTATATAATGTAAAAAATATTAAGATTAATATTGAAGAAACAATTCTTAATAAACGCGATTTATCTTTGAAACGATTTTCAAAAAATACGGGTAGTGTAATCGAATTTTGAGCGATTTCTGTATAGATTCGTAATCGTGGTGCGACAAAAATATAGTTCAAAAAACATCCTGTTGTCAATCCAATTGCAATCCAAGCACTCGACAAACCTGTAAAATACATTGCTCCAGGAACTCCCATTAACAACCAACCACTCATATCAGCAGCACCAGCAGAAAGCGCCGTTACAGCTGCTCCCATTTTCCTTCCTCCGATCAAAAAATCTTCTGAGTTACTTGTTGATTTTCGGTAAGAATAAATCCCGATTCCAATCATCAGAGCCATATATGCACCAATAGAAATGTATTCGTAAATGTTCATGTGTTTTAATTTTTGTCGAAAATATAATTTTTCATCCACAAAAATTGTACGAACTTTAAATTTCTAAACAAGAATCATGAATTTTCAACAAAATAATCTAAAATCAGCAACAAGTCCGTATTTGAAACAATACGAAAATAATCCTGTTTGGTGGCAAAGTTGGAATGACGAAGTTTTGAATCATGCAAAAAAAGTCAACAAACCTTTGCTTATTTCAATTGGATATTCGGCTTGTCATTGGTGTCACGTGATGGAACATCAATCTTTTGAAAACGATGAAGTCGCAAAAGTGATGAATGATAATTTTGTTTGCATTAAAATTGATCGTGAAGAACGTCCTGATTTAGATGCTTTATATATGAATGTTTCGCAATTAATTCATCAATCTGGAGGTTGGCCACTCAATGTTTTTGCTTTGCCAGATGGTCGTCCTTTTTATGGCGGAACTTATTTTCCGAAAGTTCAATGGATTGAACTCTTAGAAAATATCAATCATTTATATCATCAAAATCAAGCTAAAACAATGGAATACGTCAACTCTATTGCTGATGGTTTGAATAAAATGGAGGCGATCGAATTGAAATCTTCTTCAACTTTTTCAACAAATAAAATTGATGAAACATTTGAGTTTTGGCAACAACAATTTGATGATGAATGGGGAGGTTTTAATCGTGCACCAAAATTTATGTTACCAAATGCCTGGGAAACCATTTTGCGATATGGTACACAAACAAAAAATAAAAATTGTTTGATTCAAACAAAAATAACATTGGATAGAATGGCTTTTGGTGGAATTTACGACCAACTAAAAGGTGGTTTTTCGCGCTATTCAGTTGATCCATATTGGAAAGTTCCTCATTTCGAAAAAATGCTTTACGATAATGGGCAATTACTTTCGCTTTATTCAAATGCATATAAAGTTTTTGGAGAAGAAGAATATAAAACAGTTGTAGAAGAAACAATTAATTGGTTGAAAGATGAAATGCTTTCGCCTGAAAGTGTTTTTTATTCTGCTATTGATGCTGATTCTGAAGGTGAAGAAGGAAAATATTATGTTTGGAAATCGGATGAATTGAAAACAATTTTGAAAAATGATTTTGACTTATTTCAGCAATATTACAATGTTGATGAATTTGGAGAATGGGAACATGGTAATAATATTTTAATGCGATTGACAGATGACGAAGATTTTGCTACGAAGCAGAACATTAAAACAACAGAACTTCAAACCAAAATTTCTCAATGGAAAAAAATTCTTAATCCAATTCGTGAACAGCGCATAAAACCTCATCGCGACGAAAAAGTTTTAACTTCTTGGAATGCTTTAACCATAAAAAGTTTGTGTGATGCATTTATCACTTTTGAAAATGATGAATATCTTGATTTAGCAAAAAATGCAACCAATTTTATTTTAGAAAATCAATGGAATGGTGAAATTTTGTTCAGAAATTATAAAGACAACCAAACTACAATTCCCGGATTTTTGGATGATTATGCCTTAATGATTGAAGCGTTAATTAAGCTTTATGAAGTCACTTCGGAGATGCATTATTTAGAAACTGCCCAAACATTAACGGAAGAAACTTTTAATCAATTTTATAATCACAAGAATAAAATGTTTGCATACAAATCGCATTATGACACACCTTTGGTTAATGAAACATTTGAGATTTATGACAATGTTATTTCATCATCAAATTCGGTAATGGCAAATAATTTATTTAAATTAGGAAAAATTCTCAATCAAGAAAAATACATTGAACAAGCAAAACAAATGTTAACCAATATCGAAGAAAAAATTCACGATTATCCAACTGGTTTTGCAAATTGGATTCAATTATATCTAAATTTCGCTTATTCGTTCAAAGAAATTGTAATCGTTGGCGAAAATGCATTAAAATTCTCGAAACAAATTCAACAATGTTATGTCCCAAATGCAATTTTTGTTGCTTCAAAAACCGAGAATTTAGAAATCACTCAAAACCGATTCATCAAAAATAAAACTTCCATTCATATTTGCGAAAATTACACTTGTCAATTACCCGTTTATTCGGTTAAAGAAGCTTATAAAAATATTTAGAAATTTAAAAAACCATGGAAAAAACACGTTGCGCTTGGGTAAATAAAGACCAAGATTACATCGATTATCACGATAACGAATGGGGAAAACCTGTAAAAGATGATAAAATTTTATTCGAATTTTTGATTCTCGAATCTTTTCAAGCAGGATTAAGTTGGTTCACAATTCTGAAAAAGAGAGAAAATTTTAGAAAAGCTTTTGCTGATTTTAATGTAGAGAAAGTAGCCAAATTTGATGAAGCTAAAATTGATGAATTAGTCCAAAATGAAGGTATTATTCGTCATCGAGGAAAAATTTCGGCAGCAATTAATAATGCAAAATTGTTTATAGAAATTCAAAAAGAATTTGGCTCTTTTTCCGATTTTATATGGAAATACGTTGATTACAAACCGATTATAAATAATTGGAATTCGATAAAAGAAGTTCCTGCAACAACCGAAATTTCAGATCAAATTGCAAAAGATTTAAAAAAACGTGGCTTCAAATTCTTTGGTTCAACCACTATTTATGCACATATGCAGGCGACTGGAATGGTAAATGACCATACAACAGATTGTTTTTGTAAATAACAGCTCAATAAAATCATCTGAAATGTGCATCTTTGCGCAAACTTAGAAAAATGAAAATCGAACTAAAACATTGGATCATCCTTGGCGTTTTAGCGCTAACTTGGGGAAGCTCGTTTATTCTCATCAAGCAAGGATTGGTCGCATACACGCCATATCAAGTTGGAGCATTACGACTAACAATTGCAGGAGGAGTTTTGGCAATTTGGGGAATTCCAAGTCTATTTAAGATTCCGAAAAACAAATTAAAATACGTTGCATTGGCTGGTTTCTGCGGAAATTTCATTCCAATGTTTTTATTTCCAATGGCGCAAACACACGTTTCTAGTTCAACGGCTGGAATTTTAGATTCTTTAGTTCCATTATTTATTTTACTATTTGGAGCCTTATTTTTCAATATCAAAGGAACTAAAAATCAAGTTTTGGGAGCTATAATCGGATTTATTGGAGCTGTTTTATTAATTGGTGGCGATGGTTTTTCTGGCGAAAATAGTCTTTTACATTGTTTATTAATTGTATTAGCAACCGCGCTTTATGGAATGAATAGTTTAATCTTAACACGCTATCTAAACGACGTTCCATCATTTCAATTATCCTCGGCTCTATTCACAATTTGGTTATTACCTTCAATTTTCATTTTAATTATTTCAGGATTTTTTGATGTATTCGAAGGAACAGAACAACAATTAAAAAGTTTAGGTTTTGTTGCTATTTTAGGACTTTTAGGAACTGCTTTAGCGATGATACTATTCTACCGATTGATACAATCTACAGGTTCGATGTTTGCCTCAATGGTTACTTATTTAATGCCCGTAGTTTCTGTTTTTTGGGGATTTTTGGTTGGAGAAAAAATAATGTGGATCCATTTATTTGGATTCGGAATGATTTTATCAGGCGTTTATTTAACACAGAAAAAAGAAAAAAAAGTTGAAGTAATTTAGATTAAACATTACTTCAACAATAACTAAAAATCTCGTAAACCAAATGGTTTACGAGATTTTTTATTTTATATATTTTTTCAAATCTTTTGCTAATTCTTTTGTAAAAGCATCCGCACCTTTGTAATTCATGTGCGTTGTGTTGTAAAAGTATTTTTGATTAAAACTAATCGAATCAGTCGAATAATCTAATAACAGAAGATGATGCTTTTGTAATGTTGTTTGATAACGATTAATCACTTCTTCTCGATTCAACATATAATCTTGACCTTTATAAAATTCGGGTGCAATTGTAAAAATTAACTGAATATTTTCTTGTTCACATTTTGCAATTAATTCTTCTAACAAAGCATAATCTGAAAAGTCAAAATCAGAGTTTTTCTTTTTCATTTTTTCCCAATCAACATTCCATTTTCGGTTATATGATTTGAAACCATCATCACGAAAGAGTCCGTCTTTATGCAGTTTTTCTTTCTTCGCCCTTGCAATTTGATCTTTCCAATACGTTTGATCTCTATAACGATAAAGCGGCACAATAAAATCAACCAACTTTGTATCTTTATAATCTTTTAATGCACCATACAATTTAAAATTCCACAACATAAATGGCGCATATTGATTTGGTTGAAAAACTTCATCAATGTGTGAAAACGAAAACGTATCTAAATTCCAAACAACAATTTTCGGTTTTGGATTATGATTTAAATACAAATTGAAACGATACAATTGCATTTTAAATTTACTTCCGTTTAATCCAAAATTATGCGTTGTCAGTTTTAAATCTTGTTCTAAAATATTCGGATTAATTTGAATAAACGCCCTCGAAGAACCAAAAATAGCCAATTCAACATTCGTCGTTTTTCCTTCTCTTATTTGATTCCATTCTTGCACTTCTCCGCTAAACAAAGCCATTTTTTTGAGTTGATTCGAATAATAAACATCAACCAAAACCAATGCAATGAAAGCTGAAAATAGCGTTATGAAAAAGTATTTTAGAAATTTCATTTTCTCAACATTTCGATATGCGGAATATCGTCTTCTAAATATTCTTCCGAAACTTGCTCGAAGCCAAACGAAGATTAAAATTCTTTCAAATAAGATTGAGCAGAAATTCGGATTGAAGACGTTTTAAATTGATTTTCAATGATTTGAACCGAATTTTTCATCAATTGTTTCCCTAATCCATAACGACGAAACTTTTGATTCGAAATTACACGACCAATTGAAGGTTCGTTTTCGTATGAAGTTCCTTTCGGAACAATTCGAGAATACGCTGCAACCTCATCGCCAATCGTTGCCCAAAGATGTCCACAAACCAAATCCTTATCATCGCAATCTTGGTAAATACAATTTTGTTCAATCACAAAAACTTCGTTACGCAATTGCACTATTTTATATAGCTCTTTCGATGTTAAATCGTCAAAAGATTTATAATGCCAAATAACCTTTTCCATCTATTAATCTAATTTTGAATATTTTGCAATAATATTTTCGAACATTTTTTGAGGTAAAATATTTTTCAAGATTACCGAAAATTTCTGCATCGATTTTCCAATATAATAATGTGGTTTCAAATTCTTCTGAGCCAAAATATTTTCAATAATCGGAATCAAATCTTCTGTTGGCGTACCATCTTGCACTTCGTGATCGATATCAGCAACCATTGCATCATATCTTTTTTGATAAAATTTTGACACAAAAGTTTTCACACGACCTTCTGCAATATTGGTTTTGATATCTCCAAAATTCAACGTAGCAATTTCTACTCCTGTGTGACGATTTTCCAAACGAGCCGATTCAATCAAACGATCAATCATCGCCTTCGAAGCCGAATAATATCCTCTAAAAGGCAAACCATTGTTACTCGCAATCGACGAAACATTCAGGATATAACCGTTTTTTTGCGCGCGCATTGTAGGCAAAACTTCTTGCATTGTATAAATTGGACCATAGACGTTAACCTCCAATAATTTCTCGATATCAGCTTTCGAAGCATCTTCCACAGCGCCTAACATTCCAATTCCGGCATTGTTAATCAACACATCAATTTGGTTATTTGTTTCCGAAAAAATCTGCTGAAAACTACGTTTTACATTTTCTTTATCCGAAACATCTGTCGCAATATGTTTAAATTTTTCTTGACCTTTAGCTGTTCTTGATAAACCATAAACTTGATGTCCTTTATCGTGAAAATAATTTGCCAAAGTCAATCCTACCCCCGAAGAAGAACCTGTAATTACAATAACTTTTGATTGCATGATTCGATTAATTTAAACGCAAAACTACGTAATATCAGACAAATATTGGTAGATAAATAATTTTTTGAATGGTTACTAGAAGATTCTCTAAATTTGTGCGTTAATTATCAAAAGATTTCAATTGAATCCAAAAACTAAAAAATATATTATAACAGGAATTAAATTAACGATTAGTATTGCGTTAATCTATTATATCTTCTTTGTTAAACTACATATTTTTGATATTTTCAGTCATTACAAAAATGCGAATTGGGCGTATATTTTTATTGCTGTTATCCTTTATGTACTTTCGCAAGCATTGTCTGTTTTTCGTTTAGACTATTATTTTCGGGACATCAATCTTGATTTATCATATAAATCAAATGCACGTTTGTATTTTTTAGGAATGTTTTACAATACCTTTGTTCCAGGTGGAATTGGTGGAGATGCATACAAAGTTTATGTGTTGAATAAAAACTATAAAATCAGTCTAAAAGAAATTTCGCAAGCGGTTTTTCTTGACAAAATTATTGGACTTTGCGCAATGTTGTTAATCATCATTTTTCTAATATTTTTCTCAAATTTGACAGATTACCCTTGGATACAATATGGTTCTTTAATCTTTTCATTGGTTGGTTTTGTAGCTGTTCCATTTATTTTAGGAATCATTTTCCCTATTCATAAAAGAACTTTTTACAACTCGATGATTTATTCGATTGTATTACAATTGATACAAGTTGGTATGTTGTATTTTGTTTTGGAAGGATTGAATATTCATCCAGACAATTTCAGTATATATTTATTGATCTTTTTAGTATCAGGAATTTTATCGATTATCTCATTTAGTGGATTTGGAATAAGAGAAGCAGTGTTTATGTATGCTGCACATCGATTCAATTTTGATGAAACTTTAGCTACAAGTGCTGCATTTATTTTCTCTATCATCACCATTTCGATCTCATTTATTGGGATTATTTACCTATTTAAAGGCGTTAAAATTGAAGAAAAAAAGAAAAAGACGAATATTTCTTTTTAAAATCTAAAAAATTATTTCTTTGAAATGAAAAGAGTTAACTCCTAACATTAAATTTTATTTAATTTTTTTCATTTTAACTATTTGGATTATTCAAAAACAGCCCTATATTTGCAATCCAATTACGAAGGTCTCTTAGCTCAGTTGG
>NZ_DKSQ01000053.1:0-7918 GCF_002472765.1 Empedobacter sp. UBA7252 | reverse complement strand
CATCTAATACAATATTGATCTTATTTCCAACTTTTTTTATTTCTAACTCATTTGAGACCGTCCCACCTGAATTGCTTAAAACTAATAGTGTTCTAAAAAACTTATATTCTATACGATATTCCCCATTTCCCCAGTAAGAACTTCTATATTTATTTTCATCAAGCAAAGTAAGCATATCATCGCTTTTCGGTAAATCCCCCATAGCAGTACATTCGTGATATTTAAAATAATATTTCCCTATAATCATAGAATGAGTAATTAACCGTGAATATACAATTGCCAAAACCAATAAAAATACAATAAATAAGAATGGCCAATTTTTAGTTTTTTTCACTCTTAAACCGACATTATACTGTTGATCATTATTGAGTTGCATAAATTAAAACATGTTAATATGATCAATTATTGCTCACAGTACCTATAGGTTTTTTGATCAGAAAGCCTATTTAGATATAATCTTCTTTCGCCATAATAGCTATCAATCCGGTTAATTACAGCGATTGGGGAGTCAATAACCAGCCTGCTATAAATGGTATCATTCCGTACGAAATTATACGTATCATTAAACACAAGGATATCCTGCAGGTCACTATTATCGCCACAATTTTTCCAAATGGAATTTGTTAAACTCTTGTTTTTGCAAGAAAAAAGCAAAAAGCTTGGCCCCAAAATAACAAGGAGAAATTTTAGTCTCATCGTAAAACTACTTTGCATAATATGTACGCTAGCAATAATACATAATTTTCTAAACTATTTCAGCCTCCAATTTTGCAGAGAAGTCTTCTACTTACCTCAGACTTGAAAACAACATAAAATAGAAAAAGCCACACCTCACGACATGGCTTCACAACTTATCTATTTGTAAGGGATGGCTCCTAATTTATACGAACTGATCGATTTGGAGACTTTCCAGTCATTACCTTCGCGCTCCAAGGTAACTATGCGCTACGCCTGCTGATTCTCCCTCGGTCTTTACCGCAACATGGTGTTCGAAGGCAAATTCAGCGGTGGAATCCAATTTCTAACAGATTAATTTTGAAAGCAGGATTCAAACTAATATATTAGTTATAAAACTAAAAAACTAGTTATGAAGATATTTTTCACGCTATTCCTACTTATAATTAGCGACTTAGTCTCAGGACAAATCACAACGCAAAAATTATTTGATCTCAATGACCAACTTTTTAAAAAGCATCCAGAAAACTACCAGATAGCTATCCAGGAATTCAACAAGCTAACAGTGGATAGCATGGATGCAAGAACGAAATCTCTTTTTTATCAACTCCAATCTACCTATCATTCTTTTATCGGCAACTATGATAGCTCCAGATTTTATTGGGATCAGCAATATGTCCACGCGCTCAAAAACGATGAAATAAAATATGATAGCAAATTTTATAAGCAGCACGACTTTGTCGATGCCAGAAAGTTCATCCTAAAAAAGGCCAAAAATGAAAAAGTAGTCATGATCAACGAAGCTCATAATATTCCCTATCATCGCACATTTGCAGCTCAATTATTAAATGGGTTTCGCAAATTAGGTTTTAAATATTTAGCTATTGAAGACCTTGCTGATCAAAACATTAACACGACACGAACCGTTACAGATACAACAGGCTATTATAGCCATGAGCCCCTTTTCGCAGAAATGATCAGGGAAGCATTGCGACAAAATTTTGTATTGATAAATTATGACGCCAACAATACAAATAGTAATCGCATGCGCGACTCATTACAAGCCGCCAACCTAGCAAAATTGCTAAAAACTGATCCTGATGCGAAACTGCTTGTGTATGCAGGATATGACCATATCCATGAAAATACACGAACCAACTGGAAAAAAATGGCTCAGTTCTTTAAAGAAATGACCAATATCGACCCCTTAACAATATCACAAACTCGACATATTGAACGATATTATTCCCAATTTGAAACGGACGAATTCCTTACCGTAAACAAGTTTGTTTCGTTTAGCTTTAGCAAACCTGTCGTCGCTTTAAAAAACGATACAGCCTGGCATGATGACTTTGTGGATATTTCACTTTTTTACCCCCGCTATCTAACTCCAAATAGTCGCCCTGAGTACTTATCAGATAATAATCTTACAAAGTCGGTACAGCTAGATACGCAAGGACAAAAAGGGCTTTTTGTTCAAGCTTATTATGCAGACGAAAAACAAGGACATCGAATACCAGCAGACCAGCTTTTCATCAAAAAAACAAGGGAATTTCTATATTTAAGGCCTGGCAACTATATTCTTGAATTTAAAAACACAAATGATCAGATTGTAAATACAAAAAGAGTAAGTGTTCGTAAATAACAATCAAAAAGCCAGATTTCACGATCTGGCTTCTAAACTAAACTTAAATAGATGATTCACTAGTAGTTAGTCTTTTGTTACTGGCAAACCACAAGTTGTAAAGTTCTATTTATACGAATTGATTGATTTGGACACTGTCCAGTCATTACCCACACGCTCCAAGGTAACTAAATCTGTTTTGGTGAAGTTCTCAAATTTCAAGGTCACTTTAGCGACCATATAGTCTGCCGATTCTTCTAAAATGTCTGTGCTTACTGTACAGTTCAGCTTCCCTCCTTTTTGCTTTTTCAATAGTTTAACTACGGCACTACGGTTGTTAGACTGTGCATTGGAGGCCTGGATCTTTTGATTGAAATCTTCTGCGAATAACTCCTCTACTCCTGCTGATTCGCCCTCCGTAGTTACCGCAACATAGTGATCGAGTGCCAAGTCTGCTGTGGAAAGGTTAACGTTTGTTTTTGTTGCTTTGGCTCCAGGTCCTTCAGCTGCCATAGAAAATGTGGATACTGCGATTAGGGCTGCTGCTGCGAATGTTTTTACTAGCGTTTTTTCTCGAAATTATTTGTTTTTTATTTGATGATAAAGCTATCATGAGTGCCTTTTGAATACACTCATGATGGTTCATAATGTCTTTATTTTGTATTGTTAGTTTTTCATCTAAATAATTTGTTCTTCAAGTGTGATGAAGCTATCATGAGCATTTCCGTCGATGCTCTTGATGGTTTTTGTTCTTATTTGTTGACTCAAAACTACGACACAATACGCCTCTAGCCTACTTGCTTTAGACCAACAATCCGGAAAACTCGGTAAATGGCGGAAATGGTGAGGTGAAGGTTAGCAGTAGATTTTTAATTAAAAATAATATTAAATTTAGATCTTTACTGATAAAGCATTCAATCTTAAATTCTTCTCAAAATATGGTTAATAAAAATGTTATTAGTAAACTATCAGATAGAGAACTCGAAAAATATATAGAACCAGATAGTCGATCTGTTTCAAATGCTGTAAAATATGCCTACGAGATTCTACAGGAACGTGGGCGAACTTTTACTCCTTCCGAAACAGCACGAATCGAAGCTTTAATTGCCAAAAAAAACGATAGTGAAAAAATAGTGGACAAAGGATGGGACAAAGGGCTCACAGAGGACGTAAACGCTATTGAACTATATACAAATACACTTATTTGGATGCTTTCCGTAATATTTGGTGTCTTTTTTGGTGGTGTACTTCAAGTGCTAAATTTCATAAAAATAAAAAATATAAAAGGAGCTGTTATTACTACTTTTTATAGTATTATTTATATAGGCATTCAACTAATTATTATAAATTATATTCGAAATAATTATCCTGAAATGAGCCAGAATATATTTTATGTTAACTTCATCCTCTCGGGCATAGGTGCAACTGGTCTATTTTTTATCAGACAACAAATGTTTCCTAATGATCTACAGTATAGAGCCAAATCTTCCATTGTACCATTAATTGCATCACTAGGAATTTCTATTGCGCTATTCTATTTATCTTAAAATAATAAGTGCCATATCTTCTAACAAATTGACTTAATGGGGCGAAGTTTAAGGCTCGATATATTCATGGTAGCATTTTTTGATGTACAGGATAATATCATAGTCGGACATGTATTTAGCGGCGTCAATATTCGGACGGTACAACTGCATGAAAGTTTGTAGAGAATCACCTTTAAGGCCCGTCAAATTTTGAACCTTACGCTTCGAAAAGGTATTATCAAGATACTGTTCTTCTTCTTCCTTTATCAATTTCTGTTGGAGCTTGGATTGAGGGGTCCTATTTTTCCCTAACATAGAAATAACAGAAAGCACATCAATACTAATCAGCGAGGCGGTACTATTGCTAGCTTGATTAGGGTGTCTCGGGACATTTGAAGAATAATTTTTGCTGATGAAAATGTCTTTAAATTTGGGTTTGCTATAATTGAAAGTCTTGGCAAATTCTTCCCGAAACTTTAAGGAATCAGCCTTATAATTTCCTAAAGAATTGATCTTGACTTCATCCAACAATATCGTTGTTTGCTTCATATATATGACCAAATTATCAAGATTGCTATTATCAACTATATATTTTTCCTCGCGATATCCTATTGAAGAAAAGGTAATTGTATCTCCAAGCTTAATGCCTGGCAATATAAATTTGCCATAGCTATCGGAATAGGTGCTGCGTGAAGCTACTTTGATCGAAACACCTATAAGAATATCACCCGAATACTTATCTTTAATCGTGCCTTTCAGATCTTGTGCAGAAGATAAGTTTGCGATAAAGAGCAATAGCAACAACAACTGCAGTCTACTCATTTTCAATTAGTTTTACAATAAAAATATTATAAAACCAAACATCTAGCAATGTTATTAACTCTTTTTAACGCGCGACGCTTAGAGGAAGGAGTAAACTATAGCGACACCACTCGGATTTGTACACTTAAAGACATCCCTATCCTGACGTATCATGGAACGGATAACGAAATCGCCATACACGAAACAGAACGTATAGCCGAATCTCTAAAGAAGTGCAATGTAAATATGATCTTTCACCGCATCGCAGGTGAAGGTCACGGCACCCAATACCTTTATGAAACTGAGCCCTGGATTTATGAGTGGTTGCTGATACAAAGGAAGACGTCGAATAATAACACGCCCATCAAGAAAATTTCAAATAATTGAATTTATCGTATTGTTTTAAATAGCGTAGTTCATTATTTTTATGGAGATACAAAATTTAACAAAGGCCATATAAATGAGATATCAAGACATGGGTATCAGAAAAACACTTTAACCTTTAAATTATACCATGGGAATGACACAAAGCTATCTACGTGTAGATAACGAAACACTTAATAACTTTATCGCAGATAGTAGACGTTTAGAAGATATTGCATTCAAACAAAATAATATTGATAGCGAAAACTTTCTGTATTTAGATAAAGCTTGGGAAGGCATTTTTTTCCTAATTACTGGACAAAGCTTGGCAGAAGCAGTTGAAGAAGAAGCACCGCTTTTAGGTATACTTATGGGGCCTACAGAAATTGACCCCGATCAAGATATGGGTTATGGCCCGGCAACATATAGTACAGCTGAACAAACCAAAGAAATATATAGCGCGATAAAAGATCTTACAAAGGAAGAGCTTTCAGCAAACTATAATCCGAATAAGATGATAGAAGAAGGTATCTACCCTGACATCTGGAAAGATGATGAAAATGCCTTGGAATATCTTCTCGATTACTTCGATGATCTCAAAATCTTCTATAAAAAAGCTGCGGAGAATGGAGATGCTATGGTGATGTATTTGAGTTAAAAATAATTAGGTTTTATTCAAAACTTAGAAATAACTTATATTGACAACAACTCATGTGAATTAATCAACATGAAACAATTAATATTTACTGTCCTTTTCGCATCATTATTTTCGTTAGGTTATGCCCAGACTACAGTGCAGCTCTCAAAGACATCAAAAGGAGCACCTATTATATTGATAGCGTACAGATAGGAAAGAGAACTGTTTGAGAAGTTTTTGAGGTGAGAAATATTCTTGAAAAAATGAAGTTAACAAAAGCAAAATTAATCACTAAAGTCAAGGCTCCTTTAGCGACATTGGGGTACCTCTATTTTAAAGACTCTATATCTAGCGCACAAGGATTTTTTTCAAAAAAGCTAGAAAACGGTTTTTATTTATCCTTAGGACTAACAATTGACAGGTATATGGAGAGTGAGTTTACTGGATGTTTTTATTATTCCAAAACAACCCGATGGGCTTCCGTTTGGGGTGATATTCCAACAGAAAGTTATGAACGTCCAGGCTTCTTAATGTCAACAGAAGAACGGAGGATTTATTTTGACACTGAAAATGAACAATTCTGTGATTATTGGTGGGATGGTTCTGATGATTCGTCGGTCGCTTCTTTTATTGAAGTCATCAAGCTCACCGAATCGAGATTGTATGAGGACCGATTGTTGACAAAAAGGATTGAAGATAGCCTCAGCGTGTCACAACTGAGAAATTACGCCGATGAAGTAAAGAAATTGGTCTCCGACATCGAAAAACTGAATTTCACTTATTCTTATTTACCAGACAAAGAAATAGATGGAATACCGATGCAGTGGTTTAAAGCTAGTGAATATATCTTAAAAGAACAGAATGGTATACTCAATAAGAATACGGTTAAAAATTTAGCGTCTGATGCTTTTATTCAACGTACAATCGACAATCTGTCAGCGATAGGAACCCGCTAGCCATTATAAGCGTTAACTTGCGGAATATGGGCGAACAAGAATGACATTAGAATAACCAAGATGTTCATACAGTTTAAATAAGTCAACCCAATTTATAAAAAAAAATCACTCCGATAAAACTATTTGGAAATGGCAGTTGTTCTTACAATACAAAACGGCTACAAGCTACCTTTCAAATGAAAGGTTCAACATAAAAATTGGCGTCGTACAGTGAAAATCCAATAGTCTTTAAAAACATTGGATGACGAAACAAAAAAGAGGAAACGATAGGAAACATAAAGATTACTGTACAAATAAACGCTAAGAGAAAGGGTCTGATTTAACATCAGGCCCTTTTGACGTAAAAAAGCCACATCTCCCGACGTGGCTCTACAACATATATATTTATTTGAAATCGCTCTTATTTATACGAATTGATTGATTTAGATACTTTCCAATCATTCCCCACACGCTCCAAGGTAACTAAATCTGTTTTGGTAAAATCTTCAAAACAAAAAAAGACCTTGATCATAGGTCCTTTAAGTCTTTTAAGAAGAAATTTTGAAAAACACAATCCCAATCGTTAGAACCATAAACGAATAGTTCCAAATTAACTAATTTAAAATTTTCAATATTTCCAATGAACCCAATCCCGATTTCCAATCCTTCTGTTATTATGATTTTATCAACTGAGAGAATATCTTCGGAAATTGGGAGAATATCATTTTCATCATAATATTTTAAGAATACGTATTGCCCCATACCGGTACATTCTCTTTCACCTACATATATTTTATCAATATGAGTATACAAAACCGGGTATTTCTCTGCTAAGGCAAAAAGCAGAGCCATTTCAAAAACTGTCAATTTGTTCATTACAATCCTTTTTTACTAAAAGCTGATATTTCTATGTGTAAAGTCTCCTAATTATCAAGCCTGAAAACAATCAATTTGATATATATATTTATCAAATTCGAATTCAATGTCTACATATTTTTTTAGAATTTCAGATTCCGCTATATTAATATCATAAGGATTGTACATTAAAGGATCTTCAATCGGAGGTCTAAAAGTCTCCTTCAAAAGATCTAAAGGTATAAAGTCTATATTAAATTCACCAATAAGCCTCTCATCTCTTCTATCAAACCAACTAATAATACGCCCTATTTTCATAAAAAATCAATTATTTCGCAATTTCAAAGTTCTTGTACATGAGTAAAATCTCGCTCTATAAGTCTAAATTTTGAATTATCTAGCTTGTATATGGAGTGTTTATAATCCGTTGGTGATGGAAAATCTATTAGCTCTTTATTTTTGTTTAACTTCCTCCGCTTTATGCATATTCCGCACTATACTA
>NZ_DKSQ01000094.1:0-7260 GCF_002472765.1 Empedobacter sp. UBA7252 | reverse complement strand
TTTAGTCTACGAGGATATGACTTACCCACAATGATTTACATCAAAATTCTGTTTGGATTGATTATCAACATTATTGTTTTGATCAAAAACTAAAACAACCTTCTACATAAGTTGGTATTTTTACTTTTCTAAAATTAAGCCAAGCATAGCAAAGTCCTCCTAAACCAGCAATTGCCAAACTAGAAACAATTGTTTTATTTACTTTTCCCATCTTCTACTCTTTTTTATGTTCGATATTTAACAAAAACTCAATCAAATCCATATTCAACTGTTCTTTATGAGTTATATTCAATCCATGCGGCGCATCGTCATACACAATGTAAGTCGATTTCGCGATCAATTTTGCAGCTTGATCTCCAGCTGTTTTAATTGGTACAGTTTGATCCTCTTTTCCATGAATAATTAATGTTGGAACATCTATCATTTTACATTCAGCTCTAAAATCTGTGTCCATCCAAGAGCGTGCAGCTCTCAAAGTTGCAATAGGTGAAGCATGCGAAGCAACCGAAAAATCAAAATCTAATTGTTCTTTGCTTACAGATTTTTTTAACAAGCCATGATTATAAAAACCTTTATGAAAACCTTCTAAAAATTCTAAACGATTTGTTTCAAGTTGATGAACAATCTGATCTAAGTCTTTTTGTGGAAAGCCGTGTTCGTTATCATCAGTTTGTTTTACGAGTGGAATAATTGAACTGATCAATGCTATTTTCGAAATATTACTGTTTCCATAATTGGTAATATAACGCACAACTTCTCCTCCACCCATCGAAAAACCTACTAACACAACATTTTCCAATTGTAAATCATCAATCAAGGCATGTAAATCTTCAGCCAATGCATCATAATCGTAACGATCCCATGTCGCACAAGATTTTCCAAAACCTTTTCGATCATAGGCAATACAACGAAAACCAGCTTCTACAATTTTAGGAATTTGATATTCCCACGATTGTAAACTAAGCGGCCAACCATGAATCAAAATAACGGGTTGAGCAAGTTTATTACCGTAATCGATATAATTTAGTTTATAATCTTTTCGTTTTAATTTAGCCATAATAATATTTTTAAGTGGTTTATAAATAATAATCTAACTGATAGATTATGATCATATTCATCACAATCATTAAGCCAATTATGAAATATTAGCGATTTCTGTAATAAAAAAGTCAACAATCAAAATTTGGCTTGATTTTTTAGGTAACTAAATTTCAACTTAAACAAGTTCGCAACTATGGATTTACATTCTGGATTACCTTATTGGATTGTTAAAAACGAATTTTTTGATTTATATCATCCTCTTCGAAATGATTTTAAAATAGATGTTGCTATAATTGGCTCCGGCATTACAGGAGCTTTAGTTGCGCACGAATTATGTGAAGCAGGTGTAGAATGCGCTCTTATCGATAAACGAACTATTTCTACAGGAAGTTCTGCAGCAAGTACTGCTCAATTACAATATGAAATTGATACCCCGTTAAGTAAATTAATAAATATTGTTCCCGAAAAAATTGCTATTGATGCTTATTTCAATTGCTTGGATTCTATTACAGTTATAGAAAATATATTCAAAAAAACTAATATTGATGCTGATTTTACACGTGTTCCTACAGTTTTATTAGCGAGTAATCAGCAAGGTGTGAAATTGTTAGATGAAGAATATACAATAAGAACAGAAGTCGGTTTGCCTGTCAAGTATTTAGATGCTAAGCAATTGAAAACTTACCAAAATATTGACGGAATTGCAGCATTGCAAAATGATACTTCTGCTCAGATGGATGCATATAAAGGCGCTATCAATTTATTAAAGTATCATCAAGAAAAACATCAATTACAGATTTTCACCCATACAAAAGTGGAAAAAATAAACGAAAATAAAAACAATTGCGAACTATGGACGGAGCATGGACATACTATTTCATGCAAGTATGTAATTGTTGCAACTGGTTTTGAAGCAGGTCAATTTCTACCTAAAAAAGTAATGAATTTATTATCTACTTACGCCATTTGTTCGGCTCCCATTGATGAAAAAATGGTTTGGCCAAATCGTAGCTTAATATGGGAAACAGCAGAACCATATCTTTATATGCGAACAACAAAAGATAATCGATTGATCGTTGGTGGTGAAGATGAAGATTTTCAAAATCCTGATAAAAGAGATGATTTACTTCGAACAAAAATCAAAACTCTTGAACGTAAGTTTAGTCGATTATATCCAGAAATTGAATTCAATACCGAAATGGCTTGGTGCGGAACTTTTAGCTCCACAAATGATGGTTTACCTTATATGGGACCATGGAAAAAAGGTGATCGAACATTATTTGCATTAGGTTATGGAGGAAATGGAATTACATTTTCGATGGTTGCAGCTCAAGTTTTAAAAAATATCATTCTTAACCAAAAAGATAGTCGCTTAGAAACCTTTGGTTTTGATCGACCAACTAAATAATAAAAAAATAAATTTTATAACTACAATCAGAAAGAATATCTAATCTAATTGGATGGTAAATATTAAATAAATATAATTATGAAAAAGAAAACGAAACAAAATATAGCTCGTTATAGCCTAGGTGCTTTTTTAGTGGTAGCTGGTATTACACATTTAACAATTGCGAGAAAAGAGTTTAAAGCTCAAGTTCCTAATTGGGTGCCCTTAGATAAAGATGATACTGTGGTATATTCAGGAGTGGTAGAAATAGCACTTGGTAGTTCAATTATATTAGTATCGGACAAAAAGAAAGAACTTGTAGGTAAAGTTATTGCAGGATTTTTTGCTGCTGTATTCCCTGGAAATTGGGCACAATATAAAAATCATAGAAATGGATTTGGTCTAGATACGGATCAGAAGCGTTTAGCAAGACTATTTTTACAACCATTACTCATGCTTTGGGCAATCAAATCAACTCAAAAATAACCATATTCAATAGAGATCAATATATGAATACATCAATATTTTAGAAAATATTAATATGTAAATGATGTATTTGATTCGAAAATTCAACTTATTATTTATAAATAAAATCAACAAAATGAATACAACTAGAATTTCTAAAACATTACAAAAAGCTCTAAATGATCAAATCACTTTAGAAGCCTTTTCTGCACAAATGTATTTGATGCTTGCTTGCTGGGCAGACGAAAATCAATTGGATGGAATCAAAAATTTTATGATGAAACACTCACAGGAAGAGCGTGTACATATGGCTAAAGTTATGGAATACGTACAAGAAAGAGGAGGAATTGTAAAAATTGAAGCTATACAAAAACCTGGTCCTGAACCAAAAAATGTATTAGAGTGTTTTCAAGCTGTTCTAAAACAAGAAATTGAAAATACAGAATCCATTTATAAAATTGTCAAAATGAGCATGGATGAAGAAGATTGGGCTACATGGAATTTCTTACAATGGTTGGTTGCTGAACAAAGAGAAGAAGAGAAATTAGCACTTGATTTATTAGACAAAGCTGAATTGGCAGGAGGAGCTAAAATGTCGGATGCAGCAAAATTTGAACTGAATAAAACAATTGGGACTACTGGACAAGATTTCCCTACTGCAGACCAAATCAACCCATTAGCAGAATAAATTAATTCTTGTAAAATCAAAAATCCCTTAATTTTAATAAAACTTAAGGGATTTTTGATTGCTAGAAAATAAAGAGAAAATATTAGGTATTTTCTTCATCACTGGATTATCAACCAAAGAAGGTAGCAACAAAATTATTTTTCCATCCAAATGCTTTTTGTCATCACGTAAATCTATTGTTTTGTACTCAGGTAATGTAACACCAACACTTTCGTAAGCCTCATTCAATTTTGCAATGGAATAATGGACATTTAACTCTCCAATACCCTCTAATGCTTTCATAATACGCTGCGATTTCCCTAAAGAATAGCCTATAAATACCGAAGTTTTTCCTTTCGCTCTATTATGATCTACCCAATCACGCATGTTTTTTTCTTGTTCTGCCACAGAAAGCCAATTGTAAACAGGAAGATCGAAGGTACTTTCGGTAATGAATTCGTGGCATTTTACAGCTTCAAAAGCCGTAGAAAGCCCATCATCTTGCAATTTATAATCTCCAGAAATTACGCTTACATAACCTTTATACTCCATCCTAATTTGTGCTGAGCCGATTATGTGACCTGCAGGATGTAATGAAACTTTAACCCCATTTATAGTTAGTTGTTCGCTATAACCGATACTTTCGCATTCGATATTTCTACCAATTCTTGAAAATAAAATAGGTTTAGTGAAATGATGACACAAATATTTTTTCATTCCACTTCGGGCGTGATCGGCATGTCCATGCGTGATAACTGCTAAATCTACAGGTCGCCAAGGATCAATATAAAACTTCCCTGGAATGCAATAAATACCTTTGGATGTGAATTTTAGCAGTTTCAAATTAATTTGTTTTTTTTGATTTATTTTTTAAATGTTTCGCTACAAAAAATCCTGCAGCGAATACTAGCGATGTTCCGATGATTTTTTGATTTGTTTTTGTTGGTACTGGAATAGCCATCTTTCCATAAACAGCATATGGATCGGTAGAAGGTTGTAAAACATTACCTTCATCAGCCTTTCCTTTTTTCACCTTCATCATCAGCCTTAAAACACCTGTTGCTAAATTGGTAAAGGTTTCTGGAAAAGCTCCATGTGCAAGCTTTAACATAAATGATGTGGCGTCTGGAAAGGTATCATTTTTAGGTTTGTTTATTAAATTATATATCACCTTTGCGGTATCTTTAGGATCGGCTGCAAACGGAGGTATTTTAAAATCTAAACCTGAGAATTTAGCGGAATGCATATTTCCTGTAGATTGTTGAACTTGTGGATAAACGTTGCAAATATGAATTTCGGGATACACACTATACTCACTTTGTAAACCACTCATCAACCCTTTTATTCCTGTTTTAGTTGCCGAATATACCGAACTAAATGGAGCTGGCATATATCCTCCAATGGAAACATTATTAATTAAAATGCCTTGATTTTGTTCTTTAAAAACGGGTAATATGTAGTACGCTCCGTGCATATACCCCATTAAATTGGTTTTGATTACTTGTTCGTTTATGTCCATAGGAATTTCCTCAAATTTTCCGCTTGCCATAACACCTGCATTATTCACCCACACATCTATGCGTCCAAATTCTTTCAGAGCAAATTCAACTAAATCTTTTACTTCATTTGCATTAGAAACGTCAGTTGATTTATAAACCGCTTTTCCACCGAAAGCATTGCATTCTGAAACCGCCTTTTCTAAACCTTCTACACCTCGTGCTGCCAAAACCAATTGATATCCATTTTGAGCAAATAAGTGTGCTGTAGCTAAGCCAACACCACTAGAAGCGCCAGTAATTACCGCTGTTTTAGTAATTAAATCAATGACTGTATTTTTCATAATTATAAATAGTAATATTAAACAAAAAGTCTCAGCGCTCTGAGACTTTACAGTATTTTAATCGTTAATTAGACAGTCTATTTTTTCGAAATCATTCTATACACTGCTAGACATAAAACTGCTCCAGCAATTGCAACTAAAAAACTAGAAATATTAAATCCGCTTACATCGACACCTAAAAGCATCGATCCAAGCCACCCACCGACAACAGCTCCAATAATCCCAATAATTATTGTTACTATCCAACCACCTGGATCGTTACCAGGGTGTATTGCTTTTGCTATTGCTCCGGCTATAAGGCCGAAAATTATCCATGTTAGAATTCCCATAATGTGTGATTTTTAAATATTAATAAATTGCGTTAATAAAAATAATATTTCAAATGCAATGCCATAAATAGTTTGTTTCTGCATTTTTCTTTAATTAATTAACATTGTAGAAGACAATAATTTATTCTTTATAGTTTCAGTTCTCCTTCAATTCCTCCGTCTTCAATTGTACTTCCTGTAACGGCGGCAAAAAGCATTTTCGACATGGCAATAAACTTATTGTCTTTGGTTTCGTAATAATACCCATCGTTTGGCGAAACTTTTATTAGACTGATATTAGGATCGTCTTTTCCATCAAACCAAGCATTTGCAAAATTGGTCCAATATTTATCAATTAAAGTTTTATCTTTTGAAACACTGGCTTTTCCTTTAATAAAGATGTATTCGTATTTAGAATTATTCATAAAATACAGTTCTACATTAGGATTGGTTTCAATTTCATCATTTTTCAGTGAACGAACATCACTCAAAAACCAGAGGTTACCAACCTCATCTACTTCTTGAAGAGCCATTGGTCTACTTGTAGTATTACCGCCAATATTGGTGGTAAAAAAGCAAGTTCGGGCAGTTTCAGCAATAGTTTTTATCTTTTCAATGGCTTTATTTCCGCTCAAATTTTCTGTCGGTGACTGTGCATTTCCCATAATTTTATTTTTTTATATCTGAATTGTGATTAAAACAATTTTTCTCCTCATTGATATGAAAAGTAAAATTTGTACAAACTATAATGTCATTGCTATCAAAATGTTTTACAATGCCATTTTTTTCCATCGTTACAACCCAACACGAATTTTGATGCATACCATAATCAATTATAAAAATAGTACGACCTCTACCAATAGGGGTATCAACAAGTATTGTAGGACTAAGTTGTAATATCATTCGTCTAAATTTTATATTTATATCACGTTAAACATTTTATTATGAAGGAACCTTCCTTTCTTCTTCACGGTCCCAAATACGATGTAATTTCATTACTTGAATAAAATCCGCAATCCAATTCTCATTTTCATCTTCTAAAATCACTCCTCTATCAAGTTTAACAAATGAATTATCCATTAACGAACCTGCTCCTTTTGCAAATGCTAATATTTTACAATGTCTGTAAGAATCATTGATAAATTCATAATAATCTGGATTCAATTTTAAAGATTCTATTGATTTGCCTGATGGTGTAAACACTGCATCATAACAAACAGATGGATCTGTAAGATAACTATGGGAAATCTTTTCTTTACTTCCTTCTTCATAAGTTAGCTCTCCAACTTTAGATGAAATTAATACCGCTTGAGCTCCCTCTTTTTCCAATGCTTTTTTTAATTGATCTACACTTTTTTTAGAAACACCATTATCTACTAAAAAGGCTACTTTTCTGGTTTTAATAATCCCTTCACCTTCTTTTACTTTCATACTCAGTGCATCAGATGAATTTATTTCTTGTTTTTTAGGCTTCAGAGGATAATTGGGATGATTTTGCCTTGCAAAACTTAATGTCAGCTCATCCAACTTTTTTGGAGGGATAATACCAAGA
>NZ_DKSQ01000098.1:94695-108157 GCF_002472765.1 Empedobacter sp. UBA7252 | reverse complement strand
AATACATTGTACTTTTTACATTTTACTTAATACTTAAAAAACATCTTACAATTCTAATTGAATCGAATAACCGTCTGTGCATTTCTATTATAAGAAATACATATTTAGAGAGAGCATTTAACTTGATTTGTAGAGGAATAAAACCAAGTATATTATATGAAGTCCGATGCTATTTTGCGAAGAAATGACCCAATGCAAAAAGGCGTAGAACTCATCTTAAAGCATTAGAGGTACTGGTATACCGTGCAACGATAAGAGAGCCCACGCCTAGGTCGTGAGCAAATTTACTTATTTTCTCGTTGCTACAAAAATTACCAGTTTTCTAATGCGAGATTAAAGTATTATTACTTTATTTTTTTAACTATCTGATAACAAATATAATAATAATTTTTAACATTCGGATATAAATCCGAATTATTTTTTTAAATAACTCCTTCATTTGTTAAAATGAAAGATAAAAATAGAAAAATAGTAGAATTTATAAGAGATAATTGGTTAGCAAATGATCAAAGTAATTTATCTTTTGCTACGTCACATGGTATTGATGAAAAAACTGTAAGACTAATTAAAGAAGATGAGAATTACAATATTAGTTTAAAAACAATTTTAAGAATTTGTGAAGCTAGAGAAATGAAATTATACGAATTTTTCAAGATGGTTAATATATAAAAAGGCTCCAACTTGGAACCTTTTTATATGTTATAATTTTAATAATTCACTTAAACTATTTATTTTAATTTTTGGTAAATAATCTTCTTCTATATTAAAATTTTGTGAATGTATATTACTTCCTTGATCTAAGAGACAAATACTTGTCCAGCCCAATTTATTTGGACTAACAAAATCTTTTTTAGGATTATCTGCTATATAAAAATAATCATCGATATCATTTTCATGGAATATTTTAAAGTTACGCTCATCAGGCTTTGTTGAACCAAACTCTTCTGAAACAATTATTTTATCAAATAAATCTTCAATCCCTAATGCCTTTAGTTTATTTCGTTGTGTTATAGATCTACCATCTGTTATCAAACCTAATTTATAATCTTTAGCTTTTATTTCTTTCAAAAGGTTATCTGCTCCCTCATTTAAATCAATAGTTGGAAAATGATTTCTATATACTTCCAACAATAACTCTTTGGAGAATTCTGGATAGTTTTCAATCAAAAAATCAAAAACATTCTCTCCTTTTTGATATTTTGATAACATTAAATTATATAATTCTTCTTGATTTTCTTTCTCAACTAAAGTTGAAATTTCTTTATATGCAGATTTGAGAAAATCAATTTCGTACATTAATGTATCATCAAGATCAAAAATGATATATTTAACCTTCATAATTACGAACTAAAACTTCATCATCATAACGAAGCATTAATAAATTATTTTCCCAATTTTCAGTATAATCAATCTTTTTTCCTAAAATATATTCTTCAATCAAATATTTAGGATAATTAGCTCCTGCTAAATAACTCAGTGGATAACCTCCTCCAAAACGAGGGTTTATCTCAATTCCAATGATACGTTTTGTTTCTTGATTAAAGAAAAATTGCATCGTTAAACATCCTACAGCACCTTCTATATAGGAAAGTCTTTCCTTAACATAAGAAACAATTTCATTTTTGTGTGTAACTCCTTTATTAACTTCACCCGCACGAACAAAAATACGTTTACGAGGAACAATACATTTTAAATTTCCATTTTTATCATAGTAGGTATCTACCGTATATTCATCATGTTTAGCATGATCAATATATTCCATAAACATCAACTTTGGATTTTCGAAATGATAATCTGTTAATTGAGATTCATTTTCAATCAAGAAAGTATCTTTACTCAACGAACCGTCATAAGGCTTAATAAATAATGGAAAAGAAAGATTATTTTTATCTAAATCTTGTGGAATGTCTATATTATTTTCTACAAAAAATTGATTAATAATTCGTTTATCTCTGCAGGTTTGTACAAAATCTAAAGATGAAACAATTGGCGTTATTCCATTATTTAAGAACAAATCTTTATTCTCTGCTAAAACCAATAACTCCGTATCAATTGTAGGAACAATTATTTTAATTTCTAATTCTTTACAAATTTGAAGAAGTTCAGAAATGTAATTTGAATCTGTTACTCTTTTAACAGTTCTATAACCATCAGAAATATGACAAGCTGGAGCCAAAATGGGGTTTAAATCAACCGTAAAAACTTTGTTATTTACATTTAGTTTCTTAATTTCATTTTTGAATGCTTTCACCAAAGAAACTCTCTGGCCTGCTGAGGTTATAAGTATGTTATAGTTCATTTTTAATTAATTACTTTTTGGTAGACTTCAATAGTTTTCTCCGCCATTATGTCAGATGTGAAATTTTGTAGTGCAAATTCTCTACCATTATTAGTAACTTCCATTCTTAATTTATCATCTATTGTCAATTTCACCAAAATATCTTTCAATTCATCTACATTTTCATTCTGGAATAAAAAACCAGTTTTACCATCATCAATTTGATCATATGCCCCTTCTACATTACTTCTTACAACACAACAACCAGATAAAAATGCTTCAATAGCAACTAAAGGAAAACCTTCTAACCTAGAAGGTAAAACAAATATATCTATAATATCATAAAACGGTTTAGGATCTTGAAATGGCAACTTAATAACAATGTTTTCTAAAAAATTTTCAGTTACTAAGTTTGATAACCATTTTTCTTCTTTTTTATTACCCTCTCCTAAAATAACTAATATTACCTTATTTTTTATATCACTAGGGAATTTGCTTATTGCTTTTAATAGTACATCATGTCCTTTACGATATTGAATACTTCCAACAATACCAATTATAATTTTATCACTATTAATTTTATAAACATTTCTTGTTTTTAAGTTATTTTCTTTTGGAGATTGTTTTGAAAACCTTTTATCAACCCCATTAAATATGAGAGTTAATTCATCTTCATTATAATTAAATTTTTGCTGAGCTTCCTTATAGGTTTCTCGACTAATTGTAATTTCATGTGTAGCTCTTCTATTAAGAATAGATAATGATAAATCAGCAATATGAATAGTTTTAACATATTTCTTTCTTAATAAAACAGGGATAAAAGATAAAGCTGGTGTATGTACATGTATAACATCTATTTTAAAATCTAGTAATTTTCTGTGAACAATAGGAACAGATTTTAACATCTTTAAACCGTATAACAGTTTATTCTTGGAATTATTAGGAAAATCTATTTTTACAATTTGTGCACCTATTACTTCTAATCTATTTAATAAATTTACATTTGCTTCACTTTCTGCAAACTCTGGTCCTGAAGTAAAAACAAATACTTCATGCCCACTCTCTATTAACTCTTTACTTAGATCAATAATGTGAGTAGTTACTCCACTTAAAAACAAAACCCTTGCTAAAATTGCTATTCTCATTTATTAATTATTACCATTAAACATTTCCATAGTTGCTTGTCCTTCTTGAGAAATCCCTTCTCGAACAACAACTTTTTTGATAGTTAAGAAAAATATTTTTATATCTAAAATAAAAAATAAATGGTCTACATACCAAATATCTAATTCAAATTTCTTAGTCCAAGAAATGGCATTTCTACCATTTACTTGCGCCCAACCCGTAATACCTGGACGTACATCATGACGACGTTTTTGCTCTTTATTATACAAAGGTAAATATTGTGGTAATAATGGTCTTGGACCAATAATAGACATATCACCTTTCAATACATTAATTAACTGAGGAATCTCGTCCAAACTTGTTTTACGGACAAAAGCTCCAATTGGAGTAAGTCGTTCGGCATCTGATAAAAGATTTCCGTTTGGATCTTTTTTATCATTCATCGTTTTGAACTTAATAATCCTAAAGATTCTCTCATTCAATCCTGGGCGTGCCTGAAAGAAAAATGGCTGTCCTTGATTAGCAAAATATAAACCTACCATCACCACAATAAATATAGGTGAAAGTAGAATCAATGCTGTTAAGGCTATGATGAAATCGAAAAGGCGTTTGAAAAAGTGTTTGTACATTCTAAAATTTCAATAAATTTAACACTGCAAATATCATAAACTTTCTATTATCTCTCATTAAGTGTGTATTATATTTCCATATTATAAAATTTCTTTGGAAATAATTACCTAAGAAGCTTTTATAAATTTTATATTCTGTGGAATCTTTATCTAAATAATTAATATAATTTATAGCATGATTCTGATAATACCCTTTAAATACTTGTGATGATTTTTCTTTTATTGTATTCCATGACAATTTATTTAAATGCCCATGTACATTTTCTTCATGTAGACGATAATGAATATAAGAATTACAATCAATAAAAACTTTAAAATTTCTCGAACGCGCAAAAAAATACACCAGCCAATCATGGGAAAATCCTTTCCAACTTGAGTCATCCAAATTTAATAAAAAAATTTGCAAATCCTTTGCAAATCCTTTTGTAAAAACATAAGTGCAACCTGCACTACCTCCTTCAAACAAAAAATCAAATTTTTTTTGAGGAAAGTCTTTTTTAAGTTCACTCAAGGAATTATTAGAAGTATCCCATTTTGTAAGATTAGAGCAGTATAATTCAGCCTTATTTTCTATTAGTTGTTTTACAGCGCTACTCATTTTATTAGATAACCAAATATCATCTTGGTCTGAAAAAGCAACAAAGTCAAAATCTTCATTAAAATCTAAATTAATAACCATTTTTAGAAAATTTTTCGCTGCAGAACCTGTTCCTGGAAAATTTTGATTAACAGGAATATGAGGATAAAATTCTTTTATAATATTTACTGTATTATCTTTACTTCCATCATCACTAACAACAGTATCTACTAAAACATCTTTTTGAGCAAGAATAGAGTTAATTTGTTCTTTTATATATTTTTTGCCATTGTAAGTTGCCAGAAGGACTTTTATTTTATTCATTCCAAATAATTATAAAGATTTTAGCATTAGTATTCTCCACTTTAGTACTTGTAGTAGACTAGATCTATTTCCCGTTGTCACATTTCCACCATGCCTTCTATAATAGATAAGATCTTCATTAATAAACCCTACTTTTCCTTTTTGTATATGCTTTAAACCAATGTACCAATCATGCATTGGTAAATCTTGCCTAAAAGGTAAAATATTTAAATTATTTTTAAAAGCCATTGTACATCCCAAGAATTTATTCTTAAGCAATAGTTTATAAAATTTTAATTTAGGAATTTGTTGAAAAAAACGTTTACCTGTCCTTTGCCCTTTATTATTTATTATCGCTGCATTAGAGAAAATACAGCTGTAGGATTGGTTAGCTTCAAAAAAATCTATAATAACTTGCACTTTATCACTTCTCCAAATATCATCTTGATCAGACAAAAAAATAAAATCTCCACTAGCATTTTTTATTGCATTTTCAAAATTTCCAATTACACCTTTAAAGTTAGTATTAGGAATGACTTTTATTCTACTATCATTAAATCCATTTATTATTTCTATCGTTTTATCTGTAGAATTATCATCAGAAATGATAACCTCGTCTCCAATCCTTAATTGGCTCAAAATAGACTCAAGTTGCTCTTTTATATATTTTTGACCATTATAACTAGCTAGACAGACTGATATTTTGTTTTCAATCATTCAAATCAATATTTATATTATCAATAATCTTATTAGAACTCCCTCCTAAATTATTAATTTTCAGATTTTTATTATTAGAAGATTTAAAATTATTATTGTTTATTAAGTTTCGTCCTGTTGTTTTTCCTAAAACTACACTTTCTTTATTAGAATCAACAAATTCTATTGTATTATTTGTAAAAATATTATTATTACTATAATTATTCTAATAATATTACCGCATTACCTTTTCCATTTTTAATATTATTAGTAGAGAAGTGACTATCCCAAGTCGAGAATAATCTAATGGTTTGTGTATTATTACTACCTTTTGAATTTAGCCATGAATTAGAAACTAAAAGACCTGCTGTATTTTTAATATCTAACGCATATTCTTCACATAAATCAATAATAGAATTATTAATATGTAAACTTAATATTCCTTCACTATTAATTCCTTTTTTTGCTGAAAAAATTCCAACATTAGAAATTATTAATCCTTCAGATTTTTTATCACTTTTTTGTATTTCAATACCAACATCAACTGCACTAATTTGAGAATTCGTTATATAATTATTTACTGATTGACCTGATAAAATTATACCTTTTAATACTTTAGGGGTTTGATTATTGTTAATATCTATATCTAAATTACTAATTTTTGGATTCCAAGCATTTACTAATTTAATACCATACTGTACATTTTGCAATAAAACATTTGTGATTGTAGTGTTTCTTACATTATTAATTGTTATGCCTGTTTTACCACGACCATGTATGAAAAAATTTTCTAAAAAAACTCCTCCAGCATTAACATATATTCCATCATTATTTATTGGCTGCAAAATTGTTAAATACTTACTTTCTCCAACTAATCTTACATCGTGCGTAATTTTTATCTCTTTTCCTAATAAATATATTCCACTTGGAATAAATATTAAGCGTCCAGGATTTTCATCTATTGCTTTTTGAATTGCTGAAGAATTGTCTATAGCTGTTTGCCAATTTTTTGCTGGTTTAGCTCCATATTTTTCAATAGAAACACCAAATTGCTCACTTGATTGAGCTAACGAACAAAATGATACAATTAAGAATAGAAAAGCTATAAAATGCTTACTATTTTTTTTCATTTACTTATTTTTAAAAAATTACATAAATTTATGAATATTTTTTTTTTCAAAAATTGTTAATTTATATAAGACAACTGTTGACAACATAATTATTGAAATACCTATAGGGTTATTAATAAATGGGTTTGTTAAAGATTGAAGATATGTAAAACATACACTTAATAAAAATGGTAAAACAAGCCTTTTATAATTTTTACTTTTTATTTTAAAATAATATTTGAAATTAAGGTACAAAAGATACAACCAAAAAGAAATCCCAATAATCCCTTGTTTATGAAAAATTTCTAAAAAAGATATTTCCATATGTATAGGTCTACTTTCAACCCCGTGTCCAAAACCGTGTCCAAATAAAAAGCTAAATAATGTCATTTCATCAATTACTTGGTTAAAAGTAATAAAACGCATAACATCTGAATCTGATTTATCTCCTAAAGTTTCAAAAAATATTGGCAATAAATATATAGCTAAAGAAATACCTATAACACTTATAAAAATTTTCAGAAATATTTTTTTATTGATAAAGTATATATAAAAAATATATACTAAAATTGACATAAGTATAAATCCTCTTGTAAGTGTAAGACACAAAGCTGAAAAAACTAAAACACTTAAAATTTGATCAATTTTTTTATTTGAAAGAATTAGAAAAAGAAAACCAACTCCTAAATACAAAAATCCTTTATAAAAAAACATATACTCATTTCTAAACATTACCTCACTATTCTCACTCTGCCCTTCATAAAAAACATCAAAATTTAATATTCCTAAAAAAAGCATCAGTACAATCATAATATAGATTATAGCCATAAATGCTGAAGAGTATTTGATAATGCTAGTCACTTTATCAATAGTTTTAGTGCTATCAATAGTTATAATAAAAAAATTTATGATTATAATAAATATTAACGGTTTTATATCCTCAAAAATATTTTCTAATTCTGAATTACTGAAGAATCCCATACTTAAAGAAAATAACGTGAGAAGTAAGAAGAAAGCTTCTAAAAAAAATAAACTCTTGTCTAAAATTATTTTTTTAGCATTAAAAAAAGTTAATAGCATTGCAATCCCAAAAAGTAACATTTTTAATGACAATGCTCCAAACTCTAACATTCTACCACTACCTCCTATTACAATTTCGATTAATACGAAGTATAAGACTAACCTTAAAATATTAAATTTTTTATTTATGCTATTTCCCAAAATGAAAAAAAGTTTTTAATGTCAATTTATAATAATTTCTATCATTGAAACTACTTTGCTTGATACTTCTTAATATAAGTCTACTTTTATAAAAAAAATATTGGATAAAATTACCTGTTTTAAAAAAAAGATACTCTGCTTTAAGTAATTTAGAATATCTATTTAAAGAAACATTTTTTTCAAAATTCTTTTCAACAGATAAGTTTTGATAGATTTCACTATTTAATACTTCAACAAATTTACCTTTTCGATAAACCTCTCTATAATACCAATGATCTAAAATATCTAAAGGATAACCTAGATTAAAACCTCCAATGGATTCCATAAAATTGCAATTAATAATAGTTCCAGAATTTATACCAGAAATATGACTTTTCTGAATTCCCAAAATTTTATTTCTTATCGGACGAAACCCACCTAAGTACAAAACTGAAGGCGAAATAAAACTTTGTTTGTTATTAAAAGATTTAACTATTGGAGTATAGGCTACAACATCAGAATTGCTATCTGAATTTAGATTATCAAAATATTCTTCTGTAAAAAAAGTATCTTGATCTAATAATAACAACCATTTACATCTCTTTTCAAGTGCTAATTTCAACGCATAATTATAAGCAAATGCTAAACCTGGATTATTTTCATTATGAACATATTCGAATTCTCCTAAATTCTGAAATCCCTCAATATTTTGTTGTGTTTGGGAATTATCATAAATAATACCTTTTAATTTTATTACTTTATTATTTTGAACAATAGATTTATAAGTTTCTGAATCTTTAAGATTTGTATTATAAAGTACTAGAACCACAAATAAGCCATGGGATATAAATATGTCACTTTTCATTTCCATATATAAAAAATATTAAACATTATATATCAACCTTTTTTAGAATAGATTTAATCCTAAAAAAAGGTCGAATAAACCTGATAATCAAAAACTTATCCTTCAAACCTATCATTTTATTTAATATTTTTCTATCTTCCAATGATAATTCACTAAAAAACAACAACTTAAACTCTTCAGCCTGCCTTATATTATCAAGTAAGTAATTATTCTTTTTCGAAAAAAACTCAATTCCAATTTTTTTTATTCTTGAAAAAATAGTTGATTCATTTTTTTTAGTTACACTGTTTGGATGACTTCTATACTTTATTAAAGACTCATCTAGAAAAAAAACTTTTCCAAAGCTAAATGCAATAAGAGCAAACCAATGATCATGCATCATTATATTTTTTATATTAGTTTTTAGAAATGCTTTCTTCATTGAATTATTTATAACACAAGTACAGCCAGTAACAAAATTGGAGAACAAGATCTTTTCAAAACAAAAAAAAGAATTGTTTATTTTTAACATTTTCAAAAATGATTTGGAAATTGTTTTTCCATTAATATCAACAACTTGTAAATCATGAAACGAAAGAACAGGTATGTTATTATTAATTTGTTTTTCTTCAAAAATTTTCATTTGTTTTTCTATCTTATCTAATTCCCAAATATCATCTTGATCACATAATGCTATATAATCTGAATTTGTAAAGGATAACCCTTTTTGAAAAGCTCCTACCGCTCCTATGTTAATATCGTTTTGGATAAACTTTATGTTCGGGTATTTTAATGTAAACTCTAATATAATATTGACTGTATTATCTGTAGATTTATCATCAATTATAATAATTTCATTAATTGGATATGTTTGTTTAACAACCGAAAGTAATTGATTTTTAATGTAATCACTCCCATTATATGTTGCTAAAACAATACTAATAGTATTTTTTTTCATATTAAATATCATTGATTATTGTCCAATAAACAAGAAATCAATTTAATAACCTCTTGTAGTATAATTCCAACCAGAAATAATACTAGGAATTACTTGTTCTAAATTATCAACGTATTTATTAAAAAATGTGAAGAAAATCTAGAATATGAAAATCGTAATGGACGTTTAAAAATATTTGTTAAACATTTTCGAATTATTTTTTAGCTTTACCAAAGTTTGTCCATTCTTTAAACCCTTCTCCCCACCATTTATTATTGTCCTCTATATGATGGAATTTCAGTAAATAGAACGCAATAGTTTTTAAATCTTTCATTTTTTTAATAATAATCTATAATAATGCTTTGTATAACTTAATGTATTTCTCTCTTTAATAAATAGCAAGAATAAATAATACACACTAAAAAAAATAGCACAATATGTTATAAAATAAAATATATTTATCTGGGCTAATTCTATTAATTTAATTTTAAACAAAAAAAAACCAAATAAACCAACAACTATATTTGATATTATTATTTTTTTTATATTATTTAAATCAAATGTACTTATTGAACCATACTTTATTGAAAAATAAAAAATAAAAATAATTCCCAAAAGTTCTGCTAGTACTTGTGCTATTGCTGCACCATTTTGTTTAAATAAATTAATTAAATATAAGTTAATAAACAAACTTGCTATTGCAGAAATTGTAACAGAAATTGTATAATATTTTTCCTTGTTTTGAGGATATAAAACAAGATATCCAAAAAAATATGCTAAACCTACTAAAATACAAATAGGGGAAAGGAGTTGCATTGTAAATATCGATTCCTTAAAATCATCACCAGCCATAAAATGAATAATTCCTTGTGCAGAAAATATAAAAAAAGGTACAAAAGGTAACGAAATAAGCAATATTAATTCTAATGATTTATTTAAATACACAAAATATTTGTTTTTATCTGTTTCCCATAAATTTGACAATCTAGGTAATAAAACTGCCCCTATTGTTACAATAAACAATACTACATACCGCAATAATTTATTTGCTACTGAATAATACCCTACATATTTATCACCTTGAAGATATCCTAAAAGAAAAGTATCAATAATTTGATATAGACTAACTGAAATAGATGCTATAAATATTGTTAATGCAGGTTTTAAATGTTTTTTTAAATCTAATTCTAAAAAAGTAGCTTTGTTTATTGTAGCATACTTGCGTAATCTTAAGAGATTAAAAATATTTGAACCCGCCGCATTGAGCACTAAAATAAAAGCATAATACAAATAATCATCTCCAGTTTTAACTAATAAGAAAAGTAAAATTAATGTAATAAATCTAATAACAACAAATCTTATAGTAATGTATAATTGATCTTCTATCCCTTGGTAAAACCACTCAATTCCTATATTTGTTAATAAAATACTAGAACTTAATATAATTACTAAACTCTTATAATCTGTAAATAAATCTGTAAACTTAAAAATACAAAAAATCGTCAAATAAGATAAAAGTGTAGTAATAATTAATATAATTAATATTTCTACTACATTTTTACCTAAAGCCAAACGGTCATTTCTATACTTAGCGATTTGTCTAACTGCATAAACAGGGATACCTAAGGCAGATATTAATAAAAAATAACTAATTATTGAATTTATATATTCAACCTTTCCTATATTATCTGCCCCTAAGACTTTATTTACATACGGCATTGTCACAACACCAATTAGAGTTGTAGATAAAATACGAATTAGATTTAATAAATAATTTGTTTTTACACTTCTTATTTTCATTTATTCTATCTACAAACTTTCAATAAATACTCCCCATAACCACTTTTGCGTAATGGTTCAGCAATTTCATTTAACTGTTCTTTGTTGATATAGCCCATGCGGTAAGCAACCTCTTCAATCGCACCAATTTTCATTCCTTGACGCTCTTCAATCACTTGAACAAATTGTCCAGCTTGCATCAAAGAATTGATCGTTCCTGTATCTAACCAAGCTGTACCGCGGTTAAACACTCCAACTTTTAATTTTCCTCTTTTAAGGTATTCCGCATTGATATCTGTAATTTCCAGTTCTCCACGAGAAGATGGTTTTATATTTTTGGCAATTTCGACCACATCATTATCATAAAAATAAAGACCTGGAACCGCATAATTTGATTTTGGTTCAGTAGGCTTTTCTTCAATTGAAACTACTTCGTTATTTTCATTAAATTCTACCACTCCATAACGTTCAGGATCTGAAACTTGATAAGCAAAAACTACACCTCCATCTGGATTAGCTGAATCTTGTAATAGTTTTGACATTCCCGATGCATAGAAAATATTATCTCCTAGAATTAATGCTACTTTATCATCTCCAATAAACTCTTCTCCTAAGATAAAAGCTTGTGCTAAACCGTCAGGACTTGGTTGTTCTTTATAAGAAAATTTACATCCTATTTGAGAACCATCACCTAATAATTTTTCAAAATGTGGCAAATCATGAGGAGTAGAAATAATCAATATTTCATTTATCCCTGCCAACATTAAAGTTGATAATGGGTAATAGATCATTGGTTTATCATATACTGGCATCAATTGCTTACTTACAGCCAATGTTAATGGATGTAAACGTGTTCCTGAGCCACCGGCTAGTATTATTCCTTTCAATTTATAGTATTTTTGGTTAGTTATTTTGTTTTAAATGTCTGAAACGATTGTGCTTCTTGATCTTTATCAGAAATAATCATTTTATCTGAAGGGATTCCCCAATCAATTCCAATTTCCCCATCTAATGGATTTACTCCATCCTCAGAAGCTTTATTATACCCATTGTCACATTTATAGAAAAATGTAGCTGAATCAGAAATAACAGAAAATCCATGTAAAAATCCTCTCGGAATAAACAATTGTTTTTTGTTCTCTGCAGATAATTCAACTGCAACTGATTGACCATAGGTTTCAGAACCTGGACGAACATCAACTGCAACATCTATCACTGCCCCCTCTACAACACGAACTAACTTTGCTTGCGCATGTTCTCCTGCTTGCATATGTAAACCACGTACAACACCGTAAGATGATTTGGACTGATTATCTTGTACAAAAGTTGGCTTGTATCCCAAAATTTCTTCCAATTTATTCTCGTTATATGATTCGAAGAAATATCCTCTCGAATCTTCAAAAACTGTCGGTTCTAAAATAAAACAGCCTTTTAATTTAGTTTCTGTTGCTTTCATTTAATTGTCAATATTGTTTTATAATGTTAATAAAGTTGATAAGGTTATAAAAGGTTAATAAGGTTAGATAGATATAAAAAGGTTAATCTATTCTCAATGATTTAATCAATTTAGAAAGCATACTTTTTATATAATTTATACTCTTTTGAAATTGTATTAAATTACCAATAAATCCTAATCGAAAAGCTATTTCCAATTGCGTTTCAAGTTCACTTACTGAACCTAGCGCAATATAAAGAAAACGTATAAACTCAGCTTGACTTTGTCGACCTGCTCCTTCTGCAATATTACTTGGGATAGAGACCGCACTCCGTTTCATTTGATTGGTCAATCCGTAAAGTTCTTCTTTAGGGAAAATTTTTACAGTTTCATAAATACAGACGACTAAATCCATAGATTCTTGCCAAACTTTTAATTCTTTATGACTAGCCATATTTTTTAAAGTTTTATATGTGTGGTGGTAAAAAAGGCTTAAGGTGAAATGAGAAAATAGAGAAATGGGGAGAACTAACTTTCTTAACTTTCTTAA